>JBGSUK010000009.1:0-300000 GCA_041753455.1 Anaerolineae bacterium
ATCTCGATTAATGATGTCACCGTCACTGAAGGCGACACGGGTATGGTCAACGCGACCTTCACCGTTAGTGTCAACAGCACCGCTACATCCGATATCACGGTCAACTATGCAACAACCAATGACACCGCCGCAGCCCCAGCCGACTTCGATGCTGTGACCAGCACCACGCTGACATTTGTCACAGGTGGGTCACTCACACAGACCCTGACGGTCGTGATCAATGGCGACACGATTGATGAAGGTCTATCCGAACAATTCTTCGTTGATCTCGCCAGCGCGGTTAACGCTACAATTGGCGACAATCAAGGTGTCGGCACGATCACCGACGACGACAACGCACCCGTGATCTCGATTAACAATGTCACCGTCACCGAAGGCGACAGCGGTACGGTCAACGCGACCTTCACCGTTAGTCTGTCGAATGCCAGTGCGTCCATCGTGACCGTTAATTATGCAACGGCCAATGACACCGCTGCTGCTCCTGCCGATTTCACCGCTATCCCAACGACTACCCTGACCTTCAATCCGGGTGTCCTGTCCTTGCCGATCACGGTGGTGGTTAATGGCGACACCATTGATGAAAGTGCATCCGAACAGTTCTTCGTTGATCTCGCCAGCGCGAGCAATGCCACCATTGGCGATGCTCAAGGCGTCGGCACCATCACCGATGACGATAATGCCCCCGTGATCTCGATTAACGACGTCACCGTCACCGAAGGCGACAGTGGTACGGTCAACGCGACCTTCACCGTCAGCCTATCGAACGCCAGTGCGTCCGTTGTGACTGTTGACTACGCCACTGCCAACGACACTGCCGCTGCTTCTGCCGATTTCACCGCCCTCCCAACGACTACCCTGACCTTCAACCCCAGCGGCGCGTTAAGCCAAACCATCACGGTGGTGGTCAATGGCGATACGATTGACGAAGGTGTATCCGAACAGTTCTTCGTCAACCTGTCTGGTGAAACCAATAGCACCGTCGGCGATAATCAGGGTATCGGCACCATCACCGACGACGACAACGCACCTGTTATCGCCATCAACGATGTCACCGTCACTGAAGGCGACAGCGGTACGGTCAATGCGGTCTTCACCGTTAGCGTCAACAGCACCGCCACGTCTGATATCACGGTCAACTATGCGACAGCCAATGACACCGCCGCAGCCCCAGACGACTTCGATGCTGTGACCAGCACCACGCTGACGTTTGTCACAGGTGGGTCACTCACACAGACCCTGACGGTCGTGGTCAATGGCGACACGATTGACGAAGGTGCATCCGAACAATTCTTCGTCAACCTCTCTGGCGCAGTTAATGCCACCATCACGGACAATCAGGGTATCGGTACCATCACCGACGACGACAACGCACCTGTCATCTCGATTAACGATGTCACCGTCACCGAAGGCAACAGTGGTACAGTCAACGCGACCTTTACCGTTAGCCTCTCCAATGCCAGTGCATCCATCGTAACCGTTGACTACGCCACTGCCAATGACACTGCTATCGCTCCTGCCGATTTCACCGCTATCGCAGCGACTACCCTGACCTTCAACCCCGGCGGCGCGTTAAGCCAAACCATCACGGTGGTGGTCAATGGCGACACCATTGACGAAGGTGCATCCGAACAGTTCTTCGTCAACCTGTCTGGTGAAACCAATAGCACCGTCGGCGACAATCAGGGTATTGGGACCATCACCGACGACGACAACGCACCCGTTATCGCCATCAACGATGTCACCGTCACCGAAGGCGACAGCGGTACGGTCAATGCGACCTTTACCGTTAGTGTCAACAGCACCGCCACGTCTGATATCACGGTCAACTATGCGACAGCTAATGACACCGCAGCAGCCCCAGACGACTTCGATGCTGTGACCAGCACCACGCTGACATTTGTCACAGGTGGGTCACTCTCGCAGACCCTGACGGTCGTAGTCAATGGCGACACGATTGATGAAGGTCTATCCGAACAATTCTTCGTTGATCTCGCCAGCGCGGTTAACGCTACAATTGGCGACAATCAAGGTGTCGGCACGATCACCGACGACGACAATGCCCCCGTCATCTCGATTAACGATGCCACCGTCACCGAAGGCGACAGCGGTACGGTCAACGCGACCTTCACCGTCAGCCTATCGAACGCCAGCGCATCCATCGTGACCGTTGATTACGTCACCGCCAATGACACCGCTGCTGCTCCTGCCGATTTCACCGCTCTCCCAACGACCACCTTGACCTTCAATCCGGGTGTCCTGTCCTTACCAATCACGGTGGTGGTCAATGGCGACACCAGTGACGAAGGTGCATCCGAACAGTTCTTTGTTAACTTATCCAGTGCGACCAACAGCACCGTCGGCGACAATCAGGGTATCGGCACCATCACCGATGACGACAACGCACCCGTCATCTCGATTAACGATGTCATCGTCACCGAAGGCGACAGCGGTACGGTCAACGCGACCTTTACCGTCAGCCTCTCCAATGCCAGTGCATCCATCGTGACCGTTGATTACGTCACCGCCAACGACACCGCAGTCACTCCCAACGACTATGTGGCAGTTCCGCCCACAACGCTCACCTTCAACCCCGGCGAGGCTTTGACCCAGACCCTTACGGTGGTGGTCAATAGCGACACGATTGATGAAGGTGCATCCGAACAGTTCTTCGTCAACTTATCCAGTGCGACCAACAGCACCATCGGCGATGCTCAAGGCATCGGCACCATCACCGATGACGATAATGCACCCGTCATCTCGATTAACGATGTCACCGTCACCGAAGGCGACAGCGGCACGATCAACGCGACCTTCACCGTTAGCCTCTCCAATGCTAGTGCGTCCATCGTAACCGTTGATTATGCAACGGCCAATGACACCGCTATCGCTCCGGCCGATTTCACCGCTATCGCAGCGACTACCCTGACCTTCAACCCCGGCGGCGCGTTAAGCCAAACCGCCACAGTCGTGGTCAATGGCGACACCATTGACGAAGGTGCATCCGAACAGTTCTTCGTTAACTTATCCAGTGCGACCAACAGCACTATCGGCGATGCTCAAGGCGTCGGCACCATCACTGATGACGATAACGCCCCCGTCATCGCCATCAACGATGTCACCGTCACGGAAGGCAATACGGGTACGGTCAATGCGACCTTCACCGTTAGCCTCTCCAATGCCAGCGCGTCCATCGTGACCGTTAATTACGTCACCGCCAACGACACCGCTGTCGCTCCCAACGACTATGTGGCAGTTTTGTCCACCACCCTCACCTTCAACCCCGGTGCAGCGCTCTCTCAAACGGTGACCGTTGCGGTGAATGGTGACTACATCTTCGAAGGCATCAGTGAACGTTTCTTTGTAAATCTCTCCGGTGCGACCAACAGTACCATCGGCGATAATCAGGGCATTGGCACCATCACCGATGATGATACGCCAGCCTTTACCGTTACCCCGGTGAGTGCCGACACTGCGATTGTCGAAAATCCGCAACCTGCACCTTCACAACGTTATATCTTCACTGTGCGACTGCAAACCGACCCAACCGCGCCAGTCACGCTCAATTTGGCAGTATCCAATAGCCAGATTCGCGTGGGTCGTCCGGGTGGTCCCTTTGGCAATACGCTCAGTCTAACCTTTGTCCCATCCGGCACCACACCTACTACGCCAAACACGGTTTGGAATGTGACCCAGACGGTCGAAGTCATGGCAGCGGATGACATCACGATTGAAACACTCGTTCAATCCGCCCAACTGACATTCGCGATTCAGGCCGGCAGTGCAGCGGAATATGTGACGCTTGCGATACCGACCCTGACCGTGTCTGTCCGTGATAATGATGGTGCGGACTCGATTGCGATGTTTAATGGAACGACAGGTCAGGCCAGTTTGATCAATACCCTGCAAGACCTGCCTTCTGGTGCGGCCTATAACACCTACACTCCCGGCGCTTCGGTCAGTGGACAATGGGTCATGGGTGACTGGAACGACGATGGCCTTGAGACACCCGGTGTCTATGGCAACGGCGTATTTGCCTATACCAACGACGCTGGCCCAACATCCAACTGGGTGGGTATCTGGATCGGTCTGCTAAATCGGCCTCCTGTCGTGGGACGCTTTGACGCTAACTATGGCAATGACTGTATCGGTGTCGTAGATAGTGGGGTCTTCCCGCCATGGGGTACCGCCTTCGCGTTGTACTTCACCTGCGATTTGACACATGGCCCGACGCCACCGCTTGCCTACCAATGGCTGAGCGTGATCCTGCCGGATGAGCTTGGCTACTTGGGTGCCCATCAGTTCGCGGCTGGCGATTTCAACGGTGATGGTATTGACACAATGGCGATTCGACGGGGTGAAGCGATTGCCTTTACCAACGTACCGCCGACCACGTCCAATTCCATGTTCGACCTTGCTCAGTACATCGGCAACCCAGCGCTGTCGGGTGGCGACGTAGTGGCAGGGCAGTATGGCAACCTCGTCAGCGGTGACTGGAATACCAATGGAATAGATAGCTTTGGCTTATTCTATCCGGCAGGTGTTCTGTACTATCGCAACGACCTAGAATGGAATACGTCAATCTATATACGCCAGCGTATGGCTCAACCTGTCGGGCCAGCAGCACTCGCCGTCACATGGCATCCACAGGGTGGGGCCACGCTTGGGGCGGGTGAATCAACTGGTGGCGTTGAAGAAACCCCATCTACCACCAAGACCTATCGGCCAGTACGTATCGAATCTGACGATGCGCGAGTCCAGCGAACGGGTCAATGGGCGGTTCAGTCAACTCCGGCAGCCAGCGGTGGACGTTATGTCTACAGTGGTGCCAGCACCGATGACATCCTCACGCTGGAATTCGAGGGCACATCGGTCGAGGTGATCTACCTTGAAGGTCAATCGCTGGGGTCATTTACGATTGTTGTGGATGATATTGCGGTTCGTACTGTCATCGCCACCCAGAGCGAGACAGCGTTTGATCGCAGCACTGTCATCAACTATCTGGAAGAAGGGGTTCACACTTTACAGATCGTTCCTATCCGGGGCGTGGTGGCGATTGATGCCTTCGTGGTGACAGTCGCCCAGTAAAACCCCAGCAAGTCCGTTTCAAAAATAACAAAGCCATCCCGAAGTTTCCCGCAAAAGGGGAAATGGAAGGATGGCTTAATTTTTTATATGGACAAGAAGTCTTGCCAAACAAAAAACCCACCTTGTGAGCGGGTTAGGTGTTTTTTACGACTTACCGTGACAAAATCCACGTCAGTGCTGTAAAATCTGTCGGGGCGCCCGGATTCGAACCGGGGACCTCTGCGACTCATACAAAAACTTGACACGGCAGGCGACCTTACTGGGCGGCTGCTATTCTGCTTTTTGGTAGGCCTGTATCTTCGTGATTTTCTGAGATAGATCAGACGGCTGATCGGCGAACTTCCGCAAGGCAGCTTCGGCCCTCTAGTGGCCCTTGCGGTGACGTAAGTTGTGCGACCCCCGCGAACGAATCCCGGCTTTAAGGCAGGCCCGACGAATGATCCGCGAAATGGTTGTTGCCGTGACCTTACCTTCCTTTGTCCCAAACACATACGGGTGATCAGCGTCACGCCTGAGTAGCCATTCTGCTAGCGCATGTTGGGTCTCCAGCCCAAAAAACACCGAGCGCCTTTTTGATTTGAAACCGGCCAGTCGGAAGGCCTGCGGGCTGGTTTGGTACAGGCCACCGCTGCTTTTCCCCCTTTGCCATCAATAGGCCCATAATAGAGCTTTAGTAATTTTCGCCTAGCCGATTGCCCTCGCATGATTGATAATCAGATGTGATGAAAGGCGGCACGATGCCCACGATTTTAGCGATTGATGACGAAGATTCGATTTTGCGGGTGGTTGAAGCCTATCTCGTCGCGGAGGGTTATACTGTCCATTTGGCGCAGGACGGCCTCGCCGGATTAACCGCTTTCCGCCGCCACAAACCCGATTTGATTATCCTCGATGTGATGCTGCCCGGTCTGAACGGCCTCGATGTTTTGCAGCAAATTCGCCGCGAATCGGAAGTCTACGTGCTGATGCTAACCGCCAAATCCGAGGAAGTGGATCGTGTGGTCGGCCTGACGGTTGGGGCGGATGATTATTTGACCAAGCCCTTTAGTCCGCGTGAATTGGTGGCGCGGGTCAAGGCCATTTTGCGACGAGGGCGTGTGGCGGAATCCGATGAAGAAGCCGTCTTGAGCTTTCCCCACCTCCATATTGACCCCCGGCGTTTTGAAGTCTGGCGCGACGATACCCTGATTGATCTGACGGCCCTCGAATTTAAACTACTGCACAGCCTTGCCACCTATGCCGGGATGGTCATGAGCCGCCAACAGCTTTTGGAGCGTGTGTGGGGCTATGACTATTTTGGCGAAGACCGCGTGGTAGATGTGCATATTGGGCATCTGCGGCAAAAGCTCGAAACCGACCCCGCCAACCCACGATTCATATTGACCGTGCGCGGTGTCGGTTATAAGTTTGAGGATAAACCCTGATGCGCCTGCGAACGAAGATTCTGCTGTCGTATCTTGCAGTGGCAGTGGTTAGCCTTGTTGTGATCTTTGCCTCCACCAGCTTTGTCGCCCCGCGCAATTTTGCCCATCGTATGGAAATGATGATGCACGAGGGTGAAAGTGGGCATAATCAAGGGCGCGGCATGATGGGGAACGGGAACGCGATCAACACGCTGGCGGACGAGGAAATTAACCAGCGATTTCGGGACACCCTCAATGAATCGCTACTGTGGGCCAGTGCCGCCGCGATTGTGGCCTCGCTGCTGATGAGTGCTTTTGTGACATGGCGCATCACCCGTCCGATTAACGCGATGGTCGGTGCCAGCCAGCGTATCGCCAACGGCCATTACACCGAACGCCTGCCAAAACATGCCCGTGATGAAATCGGCGATTTGATTACCAGCTTTAACCAGATGGCGGAATCGCTGCAACAGACCGAAGCGATGCGCCAACAATTGATTGCCGACATTACCCACGAACTCAAAACCCCCCTCACCACAATTATGGGCATGATGGAGGGTTTGGAAGATGGGGTGATGGCGGCGAACCCGGCGACTTATCATCTTGTGCATCAAGAGGCGGAACGATTGCGGCGCTTGGTGCACGATTTACAGGAACTGTCGCGCATCGAAGGTGGTCAGATCGCGCTCAACATGGCTGACCATGCCCCCGCCGAAGTGGTCAAATTTGCGACGGATCGCCTCGCCCCCCAATTTGCCGACAAAAATATCACCCTCAGCGTGAATCTTCCCCCTACTCTGCCCGGTGTTCGTGCCGACCTTGAACGCACCGGACAGGTGTTGATTAACCTTGTAGGTAACGCCCTGCAATATACGCCAACCGGGGGGCAGGTGGCGGTGACGGCCCAAGCCCATGACCATCAGGTGCGATTCGCCGTGCAGGATTCAGGTATTGGCTTGACCGAAGCCGACCTATCAAAAATCTTCCAGCGGTTCTATCGGGTGGACAAATCGCGCTCACGGGTCAGCGGTGGCAGCGGCATTGGCTTGACCATCGCACGCCATTTGATTGAGAGTCAGGGTGGCACGATTTGGGCGGAGAGCGCCGGGCCAAACCTCGGCAGCACGTTCTATTTCACATTGCCCTGTGCCTGAAAAACTTTACCAAATCTTCATAATCCCGATACGCCAACTTTATGCGCGGGTGGCATCCTTAGCATATCAAGTAATCAGCGTATCAGGCATGAGGTGAATCATGTTAAACAAAAGCACTTTATTGGCGGGTCTGGCGATTGGGCTGGCACTCGTATTGGTATTAGGCATGGGCGTTTTTTCCGTCTCTGCACAGGGGCCGGGAACAGGTAATGGTACACCCATGCCCTGTGACGGCAGCGGGATGATGAACGGCGGTGGTATGGGTATGATGAATAATAGTGGTACGGGTATGATGGGGCGCGGCGGCCATCATCAAATGGGGCATCATGGCGACATGAGCCAAATGATGAACCCTGAAGACTGCCCCATGTACCAGAGCAGCGAAACGGCTGGCACGTGGTGGGGCTGGATGGAACATATGCAACTACACCTCCACAACCCCGAATTGTGCCCATTCTATCAGGCAACCACCGCCGCCCAATAACGCCGCCTCGTAAGTACAGAAAATACGCTCTCCCAACCGAGGGCGTATTTTTTTGCCCGACCTTGCTTTCACTAAAGGAACATTTGTCACACAGATCAACCTCTACTTTTGCGTGGTCTCCAACTAAAAGTGAGAAATACTTTCTCAAGCAAAAGGCCCAGTTAACGAAGATTTAAGGCGCATTTGAGTCAATGTTAAAACCGCCCTTCGGATAATTCTTTATCCTAGACTTATGTTGATTAAAGGAAATCTGAAGGGATGAGACATGACACCCGCACGACGTTTTATTGTACGTACCTCATTGGTCACGGGTAGCACCATTGCCACCATAGTGGGAGCGCAGAGTCTAGCCCTACTAGATTTGCAGTCGAATACACAAGCCGATTCCATCACTGACCCAACACAGGCGGTAATTGCACCAACCACCAACACGGTTGCCGCGCCCGCCATCATTACCGATAGTGCGCCTTCAATCGCCATTATCCGTCGGCCTGCCAGTCAAACTAGCGCCAGCGCCCCGGCGGTTTCGACCAATTCAAGTAGCGGCAGCACCAGCACGACCGTCACTCAAACGAACCCGACGACCTCCAATATTGTTCCGCCAAGTCCGGTTCAATCGCAACCCGTCACTGTTTCTATGCCGCAACAACCTACCTCAAGATCATCCCGCTAATGGCTGCGCTAAGACTCTATGACCACAGTTTTCGGGCGATGGGCTGCCAAGTCAATGTGTGGCTCGAAACGGACGCGAATGGTGCGGCGATATTGCAGCATTTACCGGAGCAGTTCGAAGGGTACGAGGATATTCTGTCGCGTTTTCGGCCCGACAGTGAACTCTCCCAGTTAAATCGGCAGACGGGCCGTTGGGTCAAGGTGAGTCCAATCCTCTTGGAAAACCTGCAGGCCGCCCGCCAAGCCGCCCGTATCACAAATGGGTTGTATAACCCGCTAATTTTGGAGGCGTTGATGGTCGCAGGCTATGACCGCCCCTTTGCCCAGATGCAAAACCAGCCTGCCATCGAATGCGAACAGCATCCGGTCAGCGTTCCGGCGTGGCATCAACTGGAAGTGAATTTGACTGAACAGACGGTACGCCTGCCCGCCAGCAGCCAAGTGGATTTGGGTGGCATTGCCAAAGGGTGGGCCGCCGAAACCATCGCTAACCAGCTCGCCAAATTCGGCGCTTGTCTGGTGGATATTGGGGGTGATCTGGTCGCACGTGGACGTGCATGGGATGTGACCGTCGCCGAAGCAGGCGATGCTGATACGACACCCGCGTTGGTCAATCTCAAAATCAGTAATACGTGTGTGGTGACCACTGGCATTGATTATCGGCGCTGGGTGGTCAATGGGCAACCGCAGCACCATATCATTGACCCGCGCACCGGACAGCCTGCGGATACCGATGTTCTCACCGTGACGATTATCCATCCGCACGCGCCAACCGCCGAAGCCTTTGCCAAAGCCGTATTTTTGCAGGGCAGTGACGCCGGACTCGATTGGCTCCATCGTCAATGGTACGGCGCTGGTTTGGTCACGCGCCACGATGGCACGGTTCTCGCCAGTTCCCGATTTTTACAACATATCCTCGAAAGTGTATAAGGAGATTTTCTCGATGAAACGACATGGATTAACCCTCAGCCTAGTTCTCGCCGTACTGTTGATCGCCAGTGGGGTGTCGCCTTTCGCTGTCCAACGCGCTGCCGCCCAAACCGACCCCAATTTGATTGTGCTGAACGACGCGACCCCCGGTATTGACGTGGTCATTACTTTCCCCCCTGATACCACTGGTGCGGTTGCGTTGGAATTGTCCGGCGCGGCGGTCACGGTGACGGATAGTGCAGGTAATACCGTCTTTTTGATGGCGGACGCCCGTGTTCATGGGCTTGAACTGCATTTTGCCCCGAATGCCACACCGCATACCCTGTCGGTTGTGCGTCTGGCAGGTATCACCGAGGGCTATGTTAAGGTGACATCGCAAAACGACATGACGACCGATACTGGGTTGGTGTTGATTGATGGCGAGATGGTCGCCCCCGGACAAGAACTCGATACTTTCCTTGATACCACCACGCCCAATTCCGCCGTATCGGTTTCATTACCCACCGATGGCAGCACGAGTACGATTACCGCCTCATTTCCGGGTGCGCCTGTCACGGCCCAGTTGGTAGATAATGCAGGTGTCGCGGTGGCAACGGTTTATGCCGGCTCGATTGATGGGCTACGCCTCGCCCTCGACGGTGGGGACTACCAGATGATCATGGTCAATACAAACCCGAATCAACATACCCTAGCCGCTGTAAGTGCCGTCCCGTCGAACCCATCCACCCTGCCGGTTGCGGTTGCCACCAGCACCAATACAACCACCGTCGCCCAGACCGTCCCTGACCAATCAACGGGGCAGGCGGCGGCATCCGTTGGGGCCTGTACACTGACCATTGATGTAAGTTCGGCGAATCTTCGTAGCGGCCCCGGCACGGGTTATAGCGTTCTGGACTATGGCTTCCGCAACGAAACTTACGCGGTCGGTGGCACGAACACCGAACAAAACTGGTTGCTGATCGGGCTTGCCAATGGTTCAGCATGGGTAGATCGCACATTGGGAACAGTAAGTGGTGGTTGCAATGCCTTGACCGTCTATAACATCCCACTGCGTATGGCCTCCTCCGTGCCACAGATTGCCCTGCAACCCACATCCAGTTCCGCCTATCACGATGACGACGACGATGACGGACACGAACGCGAAGAACATGAAGAGGGAGATCATGACGACGAAGGCGACGACGATTAGTAGTGAGTTTCGGCTGTAACCCAATTCCCCCTATTCGTTGAAGGATAGGGGGCAGCCCACCCCAAATTTTCATGTTTCATAGGTCGAACGCAAAAGGAACTTTGAGCAATGGTCAAGCCAGCACGATGGATGGATACACTCTCGATAGTTTTCAGTATGGCAGTGGTCATCATTTCTGCCGCATGGGTATGGCAGCGCGGCACGTTTAATGTCTCATTGGCGGATGACGCCACCCTCAATTGGCACTTGGTACGTTCGGCGGGTCTGTCGGCTTACTTCCTGATGACCATTGCGATGGTGTGGGGCTTGGCGGTCAGCAGCCGATTGGTCAAAGATTGGTCGCCGGGGGTGCTTTCGATGCTCCTACACAGCACCATCTCGTATTTATCGGTGATTTTTGCGGCGGGCCATGCCTTGTTGTTGTTGCGCGATGACTACTACCTCTATCGTGTGACTGATCTGGTGGTTCCATTTGTCGGCCCATATCGTCCATTCGCGGTGGGCCTCGGCGTCCTTGCGTTTTGGTTAGGGTTGATGATCGCCTTAAGTTTTTCGGTCAAAAAACGCATCGGACACCAAAACTGGAAACGCCTGCACACCCTCAGCTATGGCAGTTATGGCCTCATCACGGCTCACGCGCTATTAGCAGGCACCGACGCCCATCTGCTTGGCTTCAAATTCAGTTTGGCAGCAGGCATGATGGCGGTCATTATGTTATTGGCCTATCGCATCGGCAAGACAGGAAACACACCCAGTAAACCGTCTAAAACCGCGACCGCTAAACAGCCTTAATCGGTAGTCGGTGCAGCCAACGGCAACTTGACCGTAAAGGTCGCGCCCTTGCCAATGCCCGGACTTTCGGCGTGAATCTCGCCGCCATAATGCTCGATGATGGTCTTGACCACCGCTAACCCCAAGCCTGTCCCCGCCACCAAACGATCACCGGGGCGATCTACTCGATAGAATCGCTCAAAGATCAAAGATTGGTGTTCGGGGGCAAATCCATCCCCGGTATCGGACACGCGAATATGCAGGCCAGTATCGCTGGTCACATCCAGAATAATCATGCCTTCGGCGGGGGTATATTTCATCGCATTCCCTAGCAGATTATCCAGCACAATCCGTAAATCGTTCATGCCAATCGCCACGTCTGGCAGGCTATCGGGCAGGGTGGCGCGGAATTGCTGCTGATGTTGGCGGGCTTGGATATTGGCCTGACGTACAATATCGTGAAAAAAAGCCGCTGTGTCAAAGGACTCTAGACGGCGTTCATGTTTGCCCTCATCAATCCGGGCCAGAATCAGCAAATCTGTCACCACCGACGCCAACCGATTGACCTCCGCGTCAATTTCTTGCAGATAGGTGGTTTTCTGCTCCTCCGGCAGATTTTCGGTCAAGAGTGATTGAGTACGCAGCTTAACACTCATCAGCGGGGTGCGAAGCTCATGGGCGGCATTGCTGACAAAACTGCGCTGTGTATTCAATAAATGGCTGACCTGCGTCGCCATATAATTAAACGCCTGCCCCAATTGCCCGATTTCGTCTTTTGACGTGACACTGATGCGCTCATCCAGTGCGCCATTCGCCATACGTAGGGCCGAGGCGTGCAGTCGTTTTATGGGGCGCGTGATCGTTTGTCCCAACCACAAACTGACCCCCAGACTGATCAGCAGGATAACGCTGGCCTCGACGATTAATTCCAACCTGCGGTCACGTGCATCCTCATAGGCTGGCTGCATGGGTGCGGACACTTGAATCACGCCCAACAGCTTGCCTTCGTACAAAACTGGCGCAGCGGCATAGGCGATTTCCGCTTGTCCAGTGTGGCGAATGGCGTGTTCGGTGTGTGATTGCAAAGCCGCTTCAATTTCCGGGCTGTAGAGGCGCAACCCAAGCGGTACGGTGTCATCAGTGCTGGCGATAACGCGGCCCTCGGCATCCAGTAGGGTCAACTGGTGGGTGTCACGGGTTTGGCGACGGACGAGCCATGCATCTAACATGGCTGGGTCACTTTCTTCTTCCTCCTCGAGCAACCCTTGTGTTACACCCGCCGTCACAAACGCCTCAGATTCAAGGTCATGCAGATAAAATTCGAGTGTTGCCTCGTCTAATTGGCGGCCTGTCAATAAATAGAGCGTGGATAAACCCATTACAATCACCAGCGTCGAGGTCATAAGCAGGCGGCGGCGAATACCCGGCTTCCACATCATAGCCCACCTTGGCTTGGGTCATCAAAACGATAGCCAATTCCCCGAATGGTTTGCAAATAAACCGGATTGCCGGGGTCATCCTCAATTTTGGTACGCAACCAGCGGATATGTACATCCAGTGTGCGTGTATCCCCAAGCCAATCCGTGCCCCATATCTGGTCGAAAATTTCGCTGCGGGTCACCACCTTGCCGGGGTTGCTCATGAGCAGAATCAAGAGGTCATATTCCTTTTGACGTAGCACCAAAGGCACGCCATGACGGTTAACAGTGCGGGCTTCCAAGTTGACCTCTAGCTCACCGATTCGCATCAATTTTTTGGTGGGGTCTAGGCCGGTATCCAGATTGACACGGCGCAGCATGGCCTTGACATGGGCCAGTAATTCTTGGAATCCAAAGGGCTTTACTAGATAATCATCCGCTCCCAGTTCCAACCCGCGAATTCGGTCTACGCTGTCGTCTAAGGCGGTCAGCATAATGATTGGAACGGGGCTGTGTTCACGGATGGCCTCGCAGACTTTCCAGCCAGTCAAGCCCGGCATCATCACGTCTAAGACAATCAAATCCGGTTTGGTGACCAGCGCCATACTCAACCCAGTATGTCCATCATGGGCAACAGTTACGGCATAGTTGAGCCGCTCAAACGAATCATGGAGTGGGCCAGTCAGCATTGGATCATCATCAATCAACAAAATATGGGTCATCATACCCTCGCAGTCTAGAATATGCCTTACCTATCTTCATTATGCTCTGTTTTGGAAAAGAAGTCCCCATTTTGTCATCAGCGACCCAAAGCTGACAACTCGGCCCAAAAGTAGGGTTCGTGTTACCAGCTGTACAGTTCAGTTGCATGGAGGTTCTGGCTCGCGTTTCGTGCTAGCTGGTTGGGGTATCAAGAACCTGCAAACGCAGCAGATCAACGTTGGCCCATCCATTGAACTTGATAGATTTCCCAATGCTTTGGAAACCCCAGAACATCCCGCAAAGTAGGCGTGTTTTTTGACCTCACCGCCGAGTGTATCGTTGGCCGATTCTATTCTACTTTGCACGAAATGTGAGCCAGAACCTCGATGCAACTGAACTGCATATACTTACCCTCATTGTCACGACCCAAGATTGAGGTTGGGGATAGCAAGTTTGGTTCGATTGATAAGCTTGTAACCCTATTACATGAGGATCTGTGCAGTTTCTTGACAAAGCACTGACCATCTGACTGTAAGATTGGCGGCTCTTTCGCGATTTAACAAATATCTGTTGCGGGTACGAACCAGCGACGAGGAGTTCACTATGCTGTCCAAATGGCTCGGATGCCGTTATAAACTTTGCCCTCCTATTAAGAGGTTTCATAAGGCGAATGTGTTAAATTACTGTGAAATCGTAGCTGAGTAGTATAGGAAATTGTCAGGGCAAGTTCTAAAATCCTTTCTATCTCAATCCAGATGGTGACACACGCCATCCACCTACGAGGTCGCTTATGAAACTCCGGTATACTTCTGTCATTTATTGCCTCCTCATCACCCTCATTGCGGCGCTTCCAACATGGAATTCACTCCCGGCTCGTTCTCAAGACCCGACGACTCAAATCATTGAATCGAATGAACCTGCTGTGATCCGCATCGGCAATTGGACATCCCAAACAGCCCTCCAAGCCAGCGGTGGTAGTTATCTCTATTCCGGCGGCGTGGATTCCGATGCCTTGACCCTGCAATTTTCCGGCCCGTCCATCGAAGTGATTTTTGTGACCGGGCCATCACTTGGCACGCTGGTCATCAATGTGGATGACATCGTGCTGCGGACGGTCATCACCACCGCCGAAACGACCGCCTATATGCAATCCTCGCGCATTGATTACCTCAGCGACGAACCGCACACCCTGAAAGTTTATGCCCAAGCGGGCGGCGTCGTGGCGATTGATGCGTTTGTCGTGCCAACCTCACCCCCCACTGACGAAACCACTGCCTCCGGTCAGCCCCGCGATGGGTTGGGGTCGGGTGATTGGATGGCGACCTATGTGCAACGTTTTCCGCCTTCGGCAACGTGCAGCATTCCAAATTTGAACCTATCGTCCTTGCCCTCGGGGTCGATGGTTCGTGGTACATATCCAGTGTCCGAAATCAACTTTGATTGGGGCAATAATAGTGGTCCTGCCTATGTCGCTCCGACGACTGATCAGTTTGGAATATCCTTTGCACGCACCGTCACCTTTGCCGAAGATACCATCATCACGATTAGTTTCTCAGTGGATGACGGCATCCGTATATATGACAACGGGGTGCGATTTGTGAATAGCTGGGGCTGTGGTTCAGGTACACCCATGTTGGTTACCCATACATTTACGGCTGGCGTACATGACCTTGAAGTCCAATATGTTGAGAATACGGGAACTGCACGGGTCATCGTGGCATTTTCCAACCCATTGTTGAGCGCGATTCCACAATTGGATGGTTCGGTCAGTCTAGCATGGACGGATATCCTGACGGGCGAAACAAACTATCGGGTCGAACGCTCGCTTGATGGGGTAAGCAACTGGGGAGAAATTGCCACTGTTACCGCCCCGGCCACGAACTATGTAGATGCAACAGCCCTGTGTAACACAACTTATCATTATCGCGTGCGGGGTTATTTCAGCGGTACCGATTCGTATTCAGTCTATTCCAATGTTGCCAGCGCGACGACGAGTGGTTGCGTCAGCGGGCTACCCACAAGTTTGATAGCGCAGGTTGTTGACTATACTCAGATGCAGCTTACTTGGGTAGACAACGCAGCGGACGAAACCGAATATCGTATCGAAATGTCATCCAACGGCATATCCAGCTGGAATTTGATAGGTACAGCAGCGGCTAATGCAACCACCTATACCTATGGAAATTTGGACTGTAGCCGTATCTACTACTATCGTATACGGGCTTATCGCAGCGGGGACGGTGCATTTTCGGATTATTCAAATGTCGCCTCCGCCAATACGGTCAGTTGTTTTATCATCGGTCCGATCAACTTGACCACCACCGCGCTGGATGATGGACGCATTCAGTTGGACTGGACGGATTATGCCGATGAAGAAACTGAATTCCGTATCGAACGTTCGCCCAACGGGACTAATGGCTGGGTTGAAATTGGGAGCGCCCCCGCCAACACCGTGACGTATACCAACGTCAGCCTCTCCTGCGGGACGACCTATCATTATCGGGTGCGGGCCTATCGCGCCGCATTTGCCACCTATTCCCCCTATACCAATATCGCCAACGCCACCACCGCCGCGTGCCCTGCAAATTGTGACACGGTTCAGAAGCGCATTCAAAGACTGACGGTGGCGATGGATGGCGGTGCCCCGAACGGCAATGTGTGGACAGGTGCCCGCAGCCTCTCTGACGACGGGCGCTATGCCGTGTTCAGTTCTCACGCAGACAATCTAGTTCCCGTCGAAACGAATACTTCAGAGGTGTATCTGTTTGACCGCGTGACGTGTCAGACAACGCTTATTTTCACCCCGACTAGTGGCCCTCTTAGTAATCCGCTTGGTTGGTCACCTTCGATTTCTGGCGATGGTCGTTACATCTTGTATGAATTTGATGGTAGCGATCTTGACCCTTACGACGTTAACCTATTTTTGCATGACCGCCAGACCGGAACTACCGTTATGGTGTCACAGGCGATAGACAACCCAACCATTAACAATGGCTTTTGGGGAATGCTCTCCGGCAATGGTCGCTATGTCGCATTTGTTTCACCAGTGGCTCTCATCCCCTCGGACACCAACACCGGCGCCGATGTCTACGTGCGTGACCTACAATCCAATACATTTGAGATAGCGTCGCTAACGTCAACCGGGGCACCCGCAGGTAGCTCATCGGAACGCCCCTATATAAGCTATGATGGACGGTATGTCACCTTTATCTCCTCAGCAAACCTAGTACCAGAAGACACCAATAATATTTTTGATGTCTATCTGCGGGATATGGTCAACGACACGGTAACGCTGGTTTCCTATGGGGACGATGAAACGGTGCATGGGGTAAGGTCGGAAATGCCGCATCCGAATACCTTTGCCTGGGTTATTTACGCCCCTGTAACCCCCGATGGGCGGTACGTCGCGTTTGTTTCTTCGACACCGGGGATGACCGCAAATAATACCAACGAGCCTAGTCAAGGTTCTATGTCGCGTGTCTATTTGCGGGACGTACTCAATGGTACCACGACCTTAGTATCGGTGGATGCCAACAACAATAGCTTTATTCCAAGCATCAGTGACGATGGACGGTACATCGTATTTTCATCGGACGCGAACAATTTCGTGGTTGGCGACACGAACCATAACACCGACGTCTACATGTACGATAGGCTCACCGCAAGCATCTCGTGGTTATCGCAGACCTTTGATGGCGACGTTCCAAATTTCGAATCGGCTGGCCCCTATATCACCCCGGATGGTCGTTATGTGAGTTTCTACTCCGGTGCCAATAATCTGGTAAGTGAGGGCGTCTATCCCGGTATGGCGTTGGTCGAGCGGTCTTTGTTATTCGCTCCCGGCAGTTTTCTAGCAAGCGCCGACGGGAGAAGGGCGATTACCCTGAATTGGTCAGATGCCAACGCTGATGAAAATGAATTCAGCATTGAACAATCACTGGATGGCACTTCATGGAGTGTTATTGCAACGCTGCCCGCCAACACGACCACCTATACCAATGTCAGCCTGATTTGCGGCACCACCTATCATTATCGTGTACGGGCCTATCGAAGCGCGGATGGCAGCTTTTCAGACTATTCCAATGTCGCCACCGCTACCACCGCCGCGTGTTTGCCGGATGCCCTCACCCTCGTCAACCCCGCCACCCGTTCCGCTAACCTGCTTGAAACGCTCAATAACCCCCCCGCCCCCACCGACTACACCCTATTTGCAACGGGCTTTCCGCATGGCACAGGTGGGCGTTATATCACAGGCGATTGGAATGGCGACGGCCTTGATACATTGGGCGTCTATTGGAACGGCGCGTTTTTCTTCACCAACGATTACGGTACAGGTGGCACATGGGGCGGGGTCTGGTTTGGCTTGGGCGGGCAGCCTGTCGTGGGGCGCTTCGATGCCAACGTCAATCACGATTGTTTGGGCGTCACCGACTCCGGCACGTGGGTTAATGGCGACACCTATTTTGCGCTCTATTTCACCTGTAATCTGACCAGCGGCCCCACTCCGCCCCTGACCTTCCAATGGTTGAGCATCCTGTTGCCCAATTCGCAGGGCTTTACTGGAATCCATCAATTTGTGGCCGGCGACTTCGATGGCGACGGGGTGGATTCGGTGGCGGTGCGGCGCGGTGGGTTCATTGCGTGGACGAACATACCCCCCACCACCCTGCTGTCACAATTCAATCTGGCGCAATACATCGGGACACCCGGCACAGGCGATGAAGGCAAGGTCGTGGTCGGCGATTGGGACTTAAATCAGGTGGATTCGTTCGGGCTGGTCTATCAAAACGGCATGTTCTATCGCCGCAACGATGTCGAATGGAACAGCGGGGTCTACATCTTGCAGCAATTCACGCCCATGGTCGGCACGCCGTTTGATGTGGCAAGCTGGCAACCAAACTAACCTGAAACGGTGATTTCAAAGCGGTGCGACAGAGTTGCGTGGGTCAACTGGAAGGCCCACGCCTCAGGCCTTGCTTCTGGATACTAAGCCGGGCATGAAACGGAGTAAAAAACATAGTGATTTTGCCGGGAGTGCGGCCTATGGGTACTGTGCAGTGCGGCAGACGCACTACTTTGGCTATAAATTGGTGATGCTGACCACTCACTCTAGAGGGCATCCCATTGGTTTATGAGCTGGTCGCGGCCAACCTCGATGAGCGGCGTGCGGCTGAGACTGTTCTCCTGAGGGTGCGGCAACGGGTCATTCTGGGTGACAAAGGGTTTATTGGGTCGAATGGCAAGCCCATATCCGGGATGCAACTTAGAATACCGTTTTCATCCTGAAGCACTACAATTCAGTCGACTCAGCTCTCCCTGCTTTTGACCAACTCTGGGGCAGCTTACGCGAACGGGTTGAAACCGCCTTTCACCAACTCCAGAATACGGGTCGCCATATCGTCTTGGTGGAATCAGACGAAGACCCTAAAGAAAAAACCTACTCCATCGCAGCAGCTTAACACCACCAATGGAGTAGGTTTTTGTAACACAGAAGACTGTTTATTGATGTGTGATCAATGAACAGAAAAGCATCTTAACAATTCAGATAAGTCTGTTAGGCGAGACATCCTAACTGTGACAAAGGCAACCATGACAAAATGGCCGTCTGTCGTGTAAAATCTGTCGGGGCGCCCGGATTCGAACCGGGGACCTCTGCGTCCCGAACACAGCGCGCTAACCGGGCTGCGCTACGCCCCGAGTGGAAGGTAGTGTAGCAAACTTCAATTACCCTGTAAAGGCTTATCTGAAAGAGCGAAAACCATGACGATTGAAACCCAAACCGCATCTCCTATAACTTTGAGTGATCGGATGCGTAAGCTGACGGCAGGAGTCGTGAAACCCATTGCCGAATTATTGCACAAATTAGGCGTCAACCCAGACTTCATTACCTTGCTTGGTCTTGTATTAGCCGCCATAGCTGCTTATTTTATCACCGATGGTCAGCTTCTGATTGCGGCGATTTTGCTGGTTCTCAGCCTTCCACTCGATGCACTTGACGGTGCAGTCGCCCGTATGCTGCCCGGCCCACGCCCATTCGGGGCATTTCTAGATTCCACGCTTGACCGTTATGCAGATGGGGCGCTTTTTGCTGCGTTGGTCGTCTATGGCGTGCGTCAAGACGATGACTTGATCGTAACCCTTGCCCTGTTCACGCTCATTGGGGCCTATTTGGTGAGCTATACCCGTGCACGGGCTGAGGGGTTAGATTTTGAGTGCAAGATTGGCCTGTTCAGTCGCATGGAACGGACCGTCGTTCTATTGGCTCTCCTCGCGGTCGGTGAATTTTGGGGCGATGCGGTGACGATTGGTTTGGCGATCTTGGCGGCTGGGACACAGATTACTGCGCTTCAACGATTCTGGCACGTTTGGAACCTGTGCCAAGCCCAAAAAGTTGAGCAGCACGAAGAAAGTCATTAGACAATCCGAAGACTTCATGAAAAAAATCCAAATCCGGTCGCATTACAGCCATCTCATGCTATAATTCCAAAAAATGGTGGTGTATTTTAAGTAGAATGTGACCTTTATCGCGGAGGACACGTATGGATGTTCAGCAGGTCATGACCGATTATCAGAATACTTATCTGGCGTTGTATCGTCGTACTCCAAGCGAACTGAGTGATCTTGGTAATGATTGGGTATTGGTAAATGGCGCCCGGATGACGTCTAAAGAGCTTGCTTTGCTGACCACCCAACTTAAGCGTGAGTTAGACCAGCAAACCGCCAAACGGAGTGTGGTACAGCGGTTGATGAAGTGGTTTAGTACGGCCAACGCCTAGGTGAATCAGAAAATCGCAACCAATGGGGCAGGTAATCACTGCTTGCCCCTTTAAACGCCTACCTTTTCGTGATAATTGCCCCAATCTATCCCCTATTTTGCAAATCAGCGTTATAAAATAGACATGATTATTGCCCACCCTCTGGAGATTTCCCCTATGGATAGACACTGGTTAAACCAACAATCCACCTTGACCTATAAACGCTTGTTGCCCTCGATTCAGCAAGCCATCCACGCCCTTTCAGATAAAGAGCAGCGTATTTTTCTGGATCGTTTGCAGCACCGTTTGCCCGCTATTTTGGAACTACTGATTCAGCTTTATGGTCAACAATACGATTTTTTCTATCATCTGGAACAGATTTTGCTAACCACCGCAAAATACTATGTTGAGCGCCCCAATGACCTAAAAAAACTTGATGTAGAACGGCTTAGGCACCCTAATTGGTTTAACAATGAACAGATGGTAGGTGGGGTGTGTTATGTGGAGTTATTCGCCGGAAACCTTGCGGGTATCCGCAGTAAAATCCCCTATTTCAAAGAATTGGGCCTGACCTATCTCCACCTTATGCCCTTGTTCCGCTGTCCGGAGAAAAATAACGATGGGGGCTATGCCGTCAGCAGTTTCCGCGAGGTTGACCCCAAACTGGGCACAATGACAGAATTGGCAGAGTTGGCCCGCGAATTTCGCAAACATGAGATCAGCTTGGTACTTGATTTTGTATTTAATCACACGTCCGATGAACACGAATGGGCACTGAAGGCGCTTGAGGGTAACACCTATTATCAAGATTACTATTTGACGTTCCCCGACCGAACCATCCCCGATCAATATGAACGAAATCTGCGCGAAATCTTCCCGGAACAAGCACCGGGTAGTTACACCTATCGGCCTGAAATCGAAAAATGGGTATGGACGACGTTCAATACCTTCCAATGGGATTTGAATTATCGTAATCCGGTCGTTTTCCGCGAGATGCTTGGCGAGATGATGTTTCTTGCCAATCAGGGTGTGGAGATTCTGCGGTTAGATGCGGTGGCGTTTACGTGGAAAGAGATGGGAACAACCTGCGAAAATCTGCCGCAAGCCCATATGCTCATCCAAGCCTTTTATGCGCTGATGCAGATTGCGGCCCCGGCGATGGAATTTAAATCGGAGGCAATCGTTCATCCCGACGATGTGGCGAAATATTTTGGGACGGGCGATTTTGTGGGGCAGGAATGCCGCATCTCCTATCACCCTCTCTTAATGGTGCTGCTATGGGACGCGCTGGCGACCCGCCAAGTGAGTATGCTCAATTATGCACTAGCCAAACGCTTTGCGATCCCGCCCGGCTGTGCGTGGGTCAATTATGTGCGGGTGCATGATGACATTGGTTGGGGCTTTGCCGATGAGGATGCTGCCCAACTCGGTATCAATGGCTATGACCACCGCCGATTTTTGAACGCCTTTTTTATGGGTCAATTTGAAGGCAGTTTCGCGCGCGGCCTGCCCTTTAATTACAATCCACGCACAGGCGACTGTCGCATCAGCGGTATGGCGGCTTCGTTATGCGGGATTGAGACAGCGCTGGATGAACAGGATGAGGTCAGTCTAGATCTTGCCGTGCGTCGCTTGCTACTTATTCACAGCGTCATCACCAGCATTGGCGGCATCCCATTAATCTACCTCAATGATGAAATCGGCATGATCAACGATTACAGCTATGAGAATGATCCGTTTAAGGCATTGGATAATCGGTGGGTGCATCGTCCCAAAGCCGATTGGGATCAGCGCGAAAAACGTCATCAAGCAGGGACTTTGGAAGAGCGGATTTATTCCCGCTTCCTACAGATGATTCATCTGCGAAAATCGCTGCCATCAATGGGAGGGGGTAAGATGAAATTGGTCTATACCGATAACCCGCATGTGATGGGGTATTTACGGGGGGTAGACACGGCCCAACGGGTGCTGGTATTGGCGAATTTTAGCGAACACCCCCAAACCCTTACCCCCAATCTATTGGCGGCCAACAGCGTCAGTCAAAATGTGGTGGATTTAATTAGCGGGGAAGCCCCACCCAATGACATCACACTCGCGCCCTATCAATACATGTGGATTACCAAACGTAGCTGACGCAACCCCGCCTAGTCAACCGCGTATCCGCCACTGGTTCCAGCCGACCCTCTAGCCTGACTGCTGGTTGTCCTGTACAATCCGGCAGTCTTGTTAGGGGTCGTATTATGTTATGGAGTTTTGCCGTCATGGGTCTAGAACAGGAAATAATGACACCTCTTTCAGAAAATGCCCTTGCGAACGACAGCACTTCATCCACCATACCCGTTAACCCATCTAACCTTGACACCTCCCACGAAACTTCTAGTGTGGCGCGTGCAACCGGGCTAATTGCGCTGGGCAACATCAGTAGCCGAGTTTTGGGCCTTGCCCGCGAAATGATTCTGTCCTATTTGTTTGGGGCAGGGGCAGCGGTAGACGCCTTCAAAATTGCCATTATCGTGCCACGCAGCTTATATGACCTGTTGATTGGCGGGCATGTCAATTCGGCGCTTGTACCTGTTCTCAGTGACTATGCTGGACGCGAAAATCGGCGTGAGTTGTGGGAACTGGTCAATTTGCTATTGGGCCTCGTGACCGTTGCCCTATTGATTATGATTCTCGGCCTCGAACTTTTGGCACCCCAGATTATCCGACTCGTCGCCAGCAAAGAGGCCTCCGAAACGACCATACGCACCGCCACCGACTTGCTGCGGGTGACTGCTCCGGCCCTACTGTTTCTCAGCCTATTCGCAGTAGTCTCAGGGATGCTGTATGGCCTCAAACGCTTTCGACTGCCTGCCTTTGCCGCAACGGTCTTTAACGGCACAATTGTCGCCTCGACCATTATTTTTGAGCGCCAATTAGGGATCACAGCGGCGGCAGTAGGGTGGTTGATCGGGGCAGTGGTGCAACTTGCTATTCAATACCCCGATTTACGTGATGCCCCAATGCGGCCCAAACTGCGCGGGGCATTGTCCCACCCCGGCGTGCGTACCATCGGCCTCCTGTATATTCCGGTGTTGGCCTCACTCGGATTGGACGTGCTGATTAACCGCCCGTTCAGCTATAACCTTGCCTCTCGCACGGGGGAGGGCAATATTTCCTATATGGATTGGGCGACAACCCTCATTCAATTTCCGCATGGGTTGGTGGCGACGGCGATCTCGATTGCGGTATTGCCGACCCTTTCCCAACAGGCGGCGCGAGCCATCAATGAAGGACTGGATGCTTTCAAAAATACGTTGGGGTTTGGCCTCCGGTTGGCAATCACGCTGATTTTGCCTGCCACATTCGGCCTATTTGTACTGGCGACTCCGGTCGTGGCGCTATTATTTCAACATGGCGCATTTAATGCCAGTGATACCGACGCAACTTCATTAGCCTTGCGCCTCTATCTCATTGGATTACCATTCGCCGCGATAGACCTGCTGCTGGTGTTTGCCTTTTATGCCCAACAGGACACTTTGACACCGGCCCTCATTGGATTGGTGAGTTTAATTGCCTATATGCTCACCGCCTTGTTACTATTAGACCAGTACAGTTTTTACAGCTTGATGATTGCCGATTCGGTCAAGCATATGGTGCATACGGGTATTTCATGGTGGCTGTTGCGGCGGCGCATTAAGGGCTTACATGGGCAACACCTACTTAGCACGACAACACGGGCACTCCTAGCCGCAAGTATCATGGCAGCCTGTAGTTTTGCGGTATTCTATGGCATGGACAAAACGATTGGTAGCGGCAGTATTATCCATGAACTGCTCTTGGTCGTTGGGCCGGGCAGCGTGGGGATTCTGGTGTTTATCGCAGTCGGTTATCTAGGGGGATTACAAGAACTGCGCTGGTTCATGCAGTTTGCGGGTCGGCGTCTTAAGCGGGCCTAAGCAGGCTGGCATTATTTAGTCGTTTTTGAATTAGGAGGGATTTTTGTGGATATTCAATCAGTTATTGCACTCGTGTCCGGTGGCGCGTCTGGCTTAGGTGAGGCGTGCGTCCGGCGTTTTGTTAGCGCAGGTGGCAAGGCAGTTATTGCCGATTTGAATTTTGAACGGGCCGAGGCTGTTGCTAAAGAGTTGGGCAGTGCGGTACGGGCGGTTAAGGCCGATGTCACGAGCGAAGAGGATATTTTGAACGCCATTGAAGTCGCCAAAGAATTGGGCGGGATCAATGTCGCGGTCAACTGCGCGGGGATCGCTACGGCTGAACGTGCCGTTGGCAAAGAAGGCCCACTACCTCTCGCTAGATTTGAAAAGGTGATTCGTGTCAATTTAATTGGCACATTCAATGTCATTCGGTTGACAGGCGCGGCAATCATGGAAAACATTCCCAATCATGCGGGTGAACGCGGCGTGATTATCAATACCGCCTCCGTTGCGGCCTTTGATGGTCAAATCGGGCAAGTAGCCTATTCCGCCTCAAAAGGTGGGGTGGTCGGCATGACATTGCCGATTGCGCGTGAATTTGCCCGTGCGGGGATTCGCGTCTGCACCATCGCCCCCGGCATTTTTGACACCCCCATGATGGCAGGCCTGCCCGAACCTGCGCGTATCTCACTCGGTCAGCAAGTACCCTTCCCGCCGCGATTGGGCCGTCCCGAAGAATATGCCCATCTCGCACAGGCCATTATCGAAAATGAGATGTTGAATGGCGAAGTCATCCGCTTAGATGGCGCGATTCGTATGGCTCCCAAATAATCTCGATTCTTGACGCGGGGATGAATCCACCACGCACAATTTAGGTGAGATTTTGCCTGAATTGGGTCAGTCGGTTTTAGTCCCCGCCGTATTTACCACCCTCAACAATAGGCAATTTTTATGACAGGCCCACTGACCTCGCTCAAAATATTGGATTTCTCGACCCTACTCCCCGGCCCATTTGCGACTATGATGTTAGGCGACATGGGGGCGGATATTATTCGGATCGAAGCGCCCAACCGCCCTGACCTTTTGCGCGAAGCACCGCCGATGGTGGGTCAACAGTCGGCTTCGCACGCCACCCTAAATCGCAATAAGCGGTCACTGGGGCTTAATTTAAAACATCCCGACGCATCTGCCCTCATCAAGAAATTGGTGCTAACCCACGACATTATAGTAGAGCAGTTCCGCCCCGGCGTGATGGATCGTCTCGGGGTAGGGTATGCCGCCTTAAGAGAGGCCAATCCCCACCTGATCTATTGTGCGATTACCGGCTATGGGCAAACAGGGCCGCTGCGGGATCGGGCCGGCCACGATAACAACTATCTGGCGCTGTCAGGCCTCATGAGTTATTCAGGGCGCATAGACAGTGGGCCACATCCACAAGGCACCCAGATTGCCGATCTTGGCGGTGGGTCGTATAACGCAATAGTGGCGATTTTGGGCGCGGTCATCCATCGATTGCAAACGGGCAATGGACAGTTTTTGGATGTCTCGATGTTAGATGGAGCGATTGCGTGGAATGCACAGGCTGGGGCAAATTTTCTGGGTGGAGGTGAACTCCCTACTTATGAAAGTTGGATGCTAAATGGTGGCACACACTATGGCTATTATCGCACATCGGATGGGCGCTATCTCTCGATTGGCCCACTTGAGCCACAGTTCTGGCAGGGATTTTGCAAGGCAATCGGGCGAGCCGACCTTATCCCACGTTACATCTATGCTGGGCCAGAGATGCGCGAGGTGCGGGATGAAATCGCGGCGGTCATGCTCACCAAAACGATGGCTGAGTGGGTGGCGATTTTTGACCCGTTGGATGTCTGCGTTGAACCCGTCTTAACCCTTGCCGAAATGACCGAACATCCACAGGTACAGGCACGCGAAATGATTATTCAAGTGCCCAGCGAAAATGGGGGCATTAGCCAAATCGCCCACCCCATTAAGTATTCAGCCACACCGCCAGAATATCAGTTCAGTGGGGCGGCATTGGGGCAGCATACCGCCGAAATTTTGCGTGAGTTAGGCTATACCAACGCCGAGATTGAGCAGTGGCAGGCAGACGGCTTGTTTGGCTGATTATTGCGCCGTCCAGCCACCATCCACTAGCAGAACCGTCCCGGTCACCAAGCCAGCCGAGGGGGACGCTAGATAGATCACCGCGCCTGCCACATCGGTAATCGTGCCGACTTGACCACCCGGAATCCGCGCCACGACCCCGGCCCGATATTCGGGGTTATCCAGTCGTTCCGCCGTGCCGGGGGTATAAATGAAGGTCGGGCCAACCGCATTGACTGTCACGCCACGCGCCGACCATTCGAGGGCCAAGACACGGGTCAGTTGATTGACGCCGCCTTTGGACGCGCAGTACACAGCATGATCACGGATGCCAACCACGCTGGCCTGTGAACTCATGTTGATGATGCGTCCATAGCCATTGGGGAGCATCAGGCGTCCGGCGGCTTGGCAGCAAAAGAACAATCCCTTGAGATTGACATTCATCATGTCGTCCCAATCGGCCTCAGTGACATCTACAGCGGCGTGGTTTGCGCCTAAGCCTGCATTGTTGACCACGATATCAAGTTTGCCGAAATGGGCCACCACACGCTCAAAAACAGGCTGAATTTGGGCGACATCCCGCACATCCAATTCGATTGGATAAGCTGTACCCCCTTCTTCCTCAATCTCCCACGCCAATTTTTGAAGGGCAGGCAGATCACGGGCGGCGACTGCCACTTTTGCCCCGGCATGGGCCAATGCTTTTGCCAAACCATAACCAATACCCTTGCTGGCTCCGGTGACAATCGCTACTTGGTCGGTCAGGTCGAATCGGGGATAGTCCATTTTTATGCTCCTAGCAAGACACGCAGACGATAAATTAGGCCGCGTAAACCTTTGCGTTTGTGAGTCTCGGAAAAATCGAGTGCGGCTTCATGCACCATCACTTTGCCGCCATAACATTCTCGCAGGTCGCGTTGATGCCGACTGACCCAGACATAAAAATCTGCCGGGGTACGGCGTGGGAACTGGGCAAAGACGCCCGTTTTTTCCAGAATTTTGACGGTCGTTTCGTAGACCATCTCATACCACGCGACGACCGCTTCCTCATAGGGAATAGGATATTCGTCTATCTGCGACAATACCTGCTGATAGCGACTAATCTGACCCAAAAGTTCCGTATAGCCACCGGGGACGGTCAGATAGATATTGTGATCGGGGTGAAGGGTATCCAAATTGGTGTGCTGCAAAAAGACGGCACGTTCGCTTTCCATCAATACCCGTTCCACTGAGTCTTTGCCGCCTGTCAGGGGCAGCACCGCCGGATATTCCCAGACATAGGCTTCAATATCTTTTATCTTGAGTTGGCGGGCCACCGACACCCGATGATTGCCATCGCGCACGAAATACAGAGTGCCAACCTTGAATAACTCGATGGGAGGTAAGCCGCGACTAGACGGATTGAGGTACATCATCGCCACCCCCTGCCAACGCTCCTGCATAGCTCTTTTACGCGGCAGAAAAGCACGGTTGAAATCGTTATAGCGTCCAACGCTTCCGACAATTTTTTCCAGCGGGACAACCTGCACCCCGCGATAGATTGAACTGGTCAGATGGAGACGATGCGATATTTCATTGAAATCTAAGAGGTCAACTTGCCTACCCTGCAAGCTGCGGAGCATGTTGCCCCAATAGGCTTTACGATAGGCTTGATCCCATTGTTGGCGAGCCTGTTGTCGGTATGGGGGTTGCATGTAAATCGAACTTCCTACTAGCGTCCACTATTGATGCCTTCACCGCCATCTACGGCAAGAATCGTTCCGGTCACAAAGTCGTTGGTGGCAAGAAAGACACACGCACGAGCTACATCATCAGGATCACCATTGCGCTTTAGCGGCGATTGTTCCGCTAGGCGCTGCCAGAGTTCAGGCCCACTTCCGACAGGCGGGAGAATAGGCCCCGGCACGACACAGTTGACCCGAATATTATGTTCCCCTAAAGACAGGGCGCTGACTTTGGTCAACATGATGACCCCTGCCTTAGAGATGCTGTGATGCGGTCGGGTTTTCCACGGCTGCTGACCTGCGACATCCCCGATATTGATAATCGTCCCGCCTGCGCCCCCATCAATCATGAGACGGGCGGCGTGTTGGGTGCAAAGGAATGGGCCAGTCAAATTGATACCGATGACCTCTTGCCATTCCTCATAGGAGATGTCGAGCAAATCCGTGCGTTTAAAATTTGCGGCACTGTTGACCATTACATCTAGCCGACCAAAGTGATCGCGGATGGTTTGGAACATCTGCGCCACTTGATCGGGCTGGGATTGGTCGGCCTTGACCACCAACGCTATAACCCCCAACGACCGCGCCTCTTTGGCGGTGTTTTCGGCTTCGATATCCGAGGCACTGTGGTGAATGACGACATGAGCGCCCTCAGCAGCAAAGGCCAGCGCAATGGCTCGCCCCACTCGGCGGGCTGCTCCGGTGACACACACCACTTTGTCTTCAAGGGTTATCTGCATAGGACGTTCTACTTGGTAAAAAAGTTCTTGGCAATGAACCAGATATTGGCAGGACGCTCAGCTAACCGACGCATAAAATAGGGATACCATTCAGTGCCATAGGGTACATAGACGCGCACCTGATAGCCTTGCTGGGCCAATTCCAACTGGGTCGCCGTGCGAATGCCATAGAGCATTTGAAATTCAAATTTATCCGCCGAGATTTCATGTTTGGTCACATGGTGTCGGGCCGCATCAATCATTTTGGGGTCATGCGTGGCGACCTCCAAATAAGCCCCCAGTTGGACATTCCCCGGGGTCATGTACTCATGCACCAGTTTGACGTAATTGTCATCTACATCAGCTTTTTGCGGAAAGGCCTTGTCGGCGGGTTCTTTATAAGCGCCTTTGCACAGGCGAACCCGTGCCCCTTCAGCAGCTAACTGCTCCATATCGGCTTGACTGCGATAGAGATAGGCTTGAATGACCGTGCCTACATTATCAAATTCTTGGCGCAGGGTGCGGAAAAGTTGAATGGTGCGGTCGGTATAGGCCGTACCCTCCATATCAATCGTCACGGCCACGCCCAATTCTTTGGCTTTGGTCAGCAAACGGCGCATGTTATTCAGGCACAGGTCGTCGCTGATGTCGAGGCCTAGCTGCGTCAATTTGACCGAGGATGTGGAGCGCAAGTCATTCGCCTTAATCGCCTCCATCAAGCCAATATACTCATCGGTCGCACGGTTGGCCTGCTGCTCGTTATGAACGCTTTCACCAAGCTGGTCGAGCGACACCAATAAGCCTTTTTTGTTCAATTCACGGGCAGCATCAACCGCTTCTTGCAAGGTCTCGCCCGCGACAAAACGCCGCGCCGCCTTACGTGCCAATCCCAAGCTGGTAACGAATTTACGCGACCAGCCCGCATTTGAGAGGTAGAGAAAGGTAGTACGAAACATGGTCTCCTAGATTTCTTAATTGGGCAGGACAAAAAACGCCAGCCCGATAATCGCATAAAGGGCAAGTAACATCGCCCCTTCTAACCAATTGGATTCGCCATCTTGGGCCACATGCGCCGCGATGAACGAGGCCACCGCCAGCGAGATCAGTTCATAGGGATTAAAGACCAAAAGCAGATTTTCGCTGAACAGCAAGCTGACAAACACCAACACCGGGGCGACAAACAGCGAAATTTGCAGACTCGACCCAAACGAAATGGCAAGGCTCAAGTCCATTCTATTCTTAAAGGCCACCTGCACCGCCACCAGATGTTCCGCGACGTTACCAATCAACGGCACGATGATGATACCGACGAAAAATTCCGAGAGGCCAAGTTCATGGGTTGCCCCCTCAACAGCACCGACCAGCGTCTCGCTCATTAGTACGATGCCGAGCGTCGCAAGCCCTAATACAATAAGTGCAGTACGTTTTGACCATTGGGCATGATGCACTTCGGCTGGCTCATGCGTAACCGGGGTATTTTTACCTTTGCTCGTGAAGGTATACAGCACGTTCAGGACATACAGGGCAATTAAGATGACCGCGATTCCCTCGGTAAACAGCAACTCACGTCCGGCAGCATCAGCGGCGGCAGGGGCTTCATGCACGATCAAGGGGTCTTTGCCGATGACCGCCCGGTCAAAAAATGAGGGGACAGCCATCGCCATAAAGGCAAGGATAACCATTGTGGCATTGATGGAGGCGGATTTACGGTCAAAACTCTGGAGGCCGTTCTTGACACCGCCGACCAACAGAGATAAGCCCAACACCAGCAGCAAGTTACCGAGAATCGAGCCGACAAGACTGGCCCGTACCAACTCGACCTTGCCTGCTTCTAATGCAAAAATCGTGATAATGAGTTCGGCTGCATTGCCCAAGGTGGCGTTCAAAAGGCCGCCCCATGTTTCCCCCATATAGTGGGCTAATTCCTCGGTGGCCTCACCAACCAACTTGGCAAGGGGGATAATCGCCAATGCCGCCAAAATAAACACAGGCACATCGGCTAAATCCAGAACATATTTCCCCAACAGCGCAATGGGCAGAAAAATCAGCAGACTTTGGATGTTGAAAAGTTGCGAGGTGTTGAATTTCACGATTGTTCCCTAAGTAACTTTTGAAAATGACTAAGTGTTTAGCTCATAGCCGGTACAACAATGCCGAACTTACTGCCGACGCCTTTTTCACTGGAATAAAACAGGCGTCCCCCACAGAGTTTAACACATTCCATCGCAATCGGAATGCCTAAGCCATAGCCTTTGGTGTTCAGGACGATCTCATCATCCCCTCGGAAAAATAGCTCGCCTAGCCGATCGAGTTCCTCGGGTTGCATCCCGACACCGTTATCCTCTACCAACACCTGTAAGCCTTCAGGGACAGCCGAGGCCGTAATGCGAATCGTGCCGCCGGGGTGGGTATATTTGATGGCGTTATCCACAATTTTGATGATGGCTTGGACGTAGCGTGTTTTATCAATATTGAGTATTGGCAACCCCTGCGGAATCTCAAATTCTAGGGCTTGCTGGCGCTGGACAGCGAGTTCGGCAAATTTCTTTTCGACTTCGAGCAGGACATTTTTCGCCACATCCATTTTGGGTTCGGCTTTGAGACGTCCGGCGCGTAGTTTGCTAATATCGCTGATGTCGGTAACCAGTTGCTCCATGCTGAGAACATTGTTGCGGACGGTCGTGATAAACTGGCCCTGCATATCGTTGAGTTCACCGACCAACCGTTTATCGAGCATGTCCACATACCCACGTATGCTGGTCATGGGTTTGCGGATTTCATGCACCATGACCGAAATAAACTTCATATACAGATCTTCAACCGAGGCCGCCGTTGGAGCGCTTTCAGTCGCTTGATCGGATGGAGGAGTTTGGTCAGACATTGGTTTGGTTCTCCCTGTCTATTGGCTATTCGTGTTTAAAATCCAAAGGCGCTCACCAAATTCGATACCCGCACTGCCACCCACAAAGCGGGCATATTCGCGCAGATTTTGGCCCATTGCTTCGGTGCTATTCCAAAAACTACTAATTTGGGAGGCATAACAAGCAATCGCCTCAAATTTTGCCTTCAATGCCGCTTCATCAAAAGCTCGCACGGTGGGTGAGGCAGAGCCGGGTAAGGTCTTGAGGGCTGTTTGAACGGCGGTGCTACCATACAAACGCGGTTTGTCGCCAGAATGGAAGTGCAGCACTTCGTTTGTTTCAGCGGCATACGGATATTCTTCATAGAAATAGACGACAAAATGCGGTTGAGCGCCGTGCAGACCACGTATGGCTAAATTTCGCACCAGTTGATGGTCAACATGATTACCTGCCGCCAGCGGAATGTACAGGGCTTTGAGGTCGGCCCGTTGATGGTAATCCAGCATCATATTGAGTACGGGGTCACTCGGGTGAATCTCGGCAAATAGTGAATCATAGCTGGGATAATAGGCTTGTCCGGTTGCATCAACACGGTAAATAGCGTCCAACCAATCACCAAAAACGATTTTTGCTCCCAAGCGTTCGACGGCGGCTTTGTCTTCAGCGCGGCGCACAATGTAGGGATTATCACCTAAACCCCAACGCGGATGCAGGTCTAAAACGACCGGACTGGCAGGCGGAGGATAGGGCACATCCGCAACTGTGAGGGTCAAGACTTCAACCGCTTCACCCTGTTGTTTGAGGGTGTACATCAATCCACCGCAGCTTAGTACGGCGTCATCGGCATGAGGGGAGAGAATGAGATGCGTCATGATATTTTTAACTGGCCTTCTCAGAGGTCGCCGCTGGTATTTCTTCCGCGACGGGCAGTGTAAATGTAAAGATGCTGCCAACCCCCACCTGACTTTCGATGGTGAGTTCGCCCTTCATTAAATCAATCAAGTTGCGTGTGATGGCAAAGCCAAGCCCCCAACCCGGCTGTTCTAATGTATTGGAGGTGCGGAAAAATTTTGTACCGAGTTTCTGCAAATCTTCGGGGGCTATTCCTACACCCGTATCGCCCACGCTCACACTGACCCGATCACCATCACGCTTGGCGGATAGGGTAATTTTGCCACCGTTGGGGGTGTATTTGTAGGCATTGCTCAGTAGATTGAGCAGAATTTGCAGCACACGGCTGGAATCGGCACTGATGGGGGGCAAATTGACTTCGATTTCTTCGACAAAGGTGTGATTGCGCTCGGAAATCTGGGCCATCACATCCGTTTTGACCTGTTCGACCACATCCGGGAGTTTGACGGGTTCAATCGCCATGCGGAGTTGACCTGTTTCAATACGGGTGATGTCGTTGAGGTCATCCACCAACATTCGCATCCGCTGCACATTGTTCTGGATGGTCTTGATAAATTCCTGCTGCTTTTCGCTGAGTTGACCGACAATACCTAAGAGTGAGGCATAACCGCTGATGCTGGTCATCGGGACTTTCAGTTCATGGGCCACAAAACCCACAAATTCCGATTTGGTTTTATCGGCGGCTTTGACGGCATCATACAAACGGGCGTTTTCAATCGCAATGGCGGCGCGGTCTGCCATACGCGAAACCAACTCCTGCGCATCCACATCAAAGGCATCGGCCCGATTAGCCGAAAATAGCACCACCCCGATGATAATATTTTCACGGCGCACCGGCACACATAAGGTGGTATGGGGGGGAGAGCCAGCGGGTGATAGTTGTAACGCCGCCGATTCCATTTCCAACACCTGCGCGATAAGAGGGTGCGTCAGGGGCAGTTGGGCCGTCTGTGAAAATTCATTCTCCTCGCCATAATTCGCTACTAAGCTGATGATCCCGGCTTCTCGATCCAAAAAGCCCATACTGGCGCTTTGAGCATCGCACAGGCGTGACGACCATTCGAGGGTCAATTTCATCGCGGCCTGTAAGTCGAGCTTTTCATTCAACTGGCGGTCAATCCACTGCAAAATACGCAGTTCTTCAAGGCGGGCCTGTAATTCTGCATCGGTTTCGCTGTACAGGCGGGCATTATCCAGCGCGACGGCGGCTTGGGCTGCAAAGGCGGCCAGAATTTCGAGGTCTTCATCCGAAAACAGGCCGGTCTTGATACGGTTGTCCACATAGACCACGCCCGTATTTTTGCCACGTGCCCGTAGCGGAGTTGCCATAATGCTCCGCATCCCATGAACCATGATGCTGACCTGTCCGGCGTAGCGCGGGTCTTCTTGGGCATTGGTCGTAACGACAGGTTCGCCAGTTTCAAAAACTTGGCGGGTAATGGTGCGGCTAAAGCCGATTTCATCACTTTGCAGGGTTTCTTGGTCAAAATTACGGGCCACACGCACGGCCAGATTGCCATCATCATCCAAGAGCATTAAGAAACCACGCTCTGCCCCAGAAAGCTGAATAATGGCATCCATCACTTGATCCAACACCGTCTGCAAATTCAATGATGAGCCAATGACCTTGCCGACTTCATAGAGGGCCGCCACTCGTTTTTGCTGAATGGTGTTTTTGCGTTCCGCCTGTACTTGATCGAGCAATTCTTCAAGTGACTCAAGCCGCTGGTCAAAATATTGGGCGTTGATTTTGCCTGTCCGAAGCTGGCTTCGCAGCAGCGTTACATTTTGCCGAGCTGTTGAAAGTGCAGTTTCCAAATCTTTGCCAGTCAAGCCATTGGTCGGGTTTTGTTGATCATCCATGTGGTTTCTCCACCACCTGCTGATAATAACGACACTCGGATGTTAAGGGGCAGCGTTCGCACAATGGCTTACGTGCCTTACAAATCTCACGCCCATGTCGAATGATATTGAGATGGGCCGGGTAAAATTCATCGGCGGGAATAATGGTCTCTAATTCAGCATGGGCACGGTCAGCATTGGTTTTTTCATCAATCAGCCCCAAACGTCCGGTTACGCGATGCACATGGGTATCCACCGGAAAGGCCGGGATGTTGAAGGCAAAGAGCAAAATAATCGCAGTGGTTTTGGGGCCGATGCCATTCATCGAGGTCAGCCAAGTTTTGGCCTCCCCCACCGACAGGTCTTTCAAAAAATCTAAGGACAGCCGGCCTTGTTTTTCAGTAATATAACGTAAGGCCGCTTGGATGCGCGGGGCTTTTTGTTTGGACAAGCCCGCTGGTCGAATCGTCGTTTCGATCAATTCAACTGGGGCATCGCGCACACTTTCCCAATCAGCGAACTTGGCTTTGAGGGCAAAAAAGGCTTTGTCGCGGTTGGTGTCGGAAGTGTTTTGGCTCAAAATCGTGCTGACCAATTCATCCAACGGTGGTAAGGCAGGTCGCCATTCAGGAAAGCCATACAACACCTGTAATTGATCGGCAATGCGACGATATTGAGCGCGACGGGCGGCAGTTATTTTGTCACTATTCGATGAGTCGCTCACTAGAGTTTTACCTTAGACAATCAAATGGTCATAGAGCAAATCGGGTGTCAGTTCTGGCACTACCGATTCGCGGCTACGAAGGGTCAGTGAAGCCGCTGTCACGCCTAAGCGCATGGCCTCATCCAAACTCAATTCGTTGACCAATCCATAAATGACCCCACCCGTTAAGGCATCACCCGCGCCAGTCGAATCTACCACTTCGGTTTTGCGTGCCGGAATGTGGCCCGCCTCGTTGGGATTGGCATAGGCTACCCCATTTTCGCCCAAGGTGACAATCACAATTTCTGGCCCCATACTAACGATTTGTTTGGCGGCTTGGATGGAACGGTCTATATCATTGGACGGATCAGGAATATCACATAATGGTGTGGTTTCGGCCCCATTGGGGGTAATTAGATAGACCTTATCTAAAAATGGGCGGATTTTGCTTGTCCGCGCAGGTGAGGTCGGGTCTACCGCCAGCGGTACATCATATTCGTCGCAGAGTTCAACAATCTTGGCGACGGCCTCGGCACTGATATTCAGATCGGTGACAACCATAGTGGCGTCTTCAAATAGGGCCGCTTTCTGCTGGATATAGTCAGGGTCAAGACGCTGCATAATGTCGTAGTCGCTAACCGCCACCGATAAATCACCCCGGTCGTCCATAATGGCAATGTAGCTACCAGAGCGACCATCCGAAATTTGCAGGACGTGGGTGACATCTACCCCGGCAGCAGCGGCATGGGCCATAATCAAATCACCCTGCGAATCATCGCCGACCACCGAGAGTAAAACCACCTCGATCTCGAGACGGGCCAAATTTTCTGCGATATTGCGTCCGACTCCACCAATGCTACTGCTTATCCGTCCCGGATTCGAAGTCCCAGATTGGGGCGGGGCATACGAATAGCCTTTGATGTCGAACCCGGCTGCACCGATTACCAGCACATAACCATCGTCTTGCATGGCTGTCTCCACCTTCCCACCAAAAACCGGTTAAGGAATGTTATACTTATTATGGCAATTGTGCATCAATGCGAGATTTACGTCAAAATTTAACTGCCATTCCACAACGCGCCAATCTTTAGTATCGTATAGGCTGTAAGATTAATCCAATCCGTGTTTTTCTCCCAACCCGTCAGGTTTGAGTTCTGAAACTGATGTAAGTATGCTCAATACAGCCCCTTTTCCCCAACTTGAATTGATTGATCAGGCGCTAGAGGCCAACGATCTGCGTAAGGCCGAAATGAATATTGCACGGCTGCTGCGCTCGGATACTCAATCCGATCTGCGTGCTCAACTATTACTGCGGCGGGCACGGGTGCGGCTATTGGGTGGAAGGCCCGATGAAGCCCTAGAGGACAGCCAAGAAGTTATTACCCTAGCCCCATCGCTGGGCGAAATGCCGGAAGTCAAAATGACCCTCGGCGATATTCATCTGGCCCGGTTTATGCTGGCGGAATTAGGGTTTGCCGTCCGCAGCGATACGGATCGTGCACTCGAATATTACAATGAAGTATTGGCTCGCCATCCCCATTTTAAACAGCGCGGATGGGTATTTTATCAACGTGGTCGGATTTATTTAAGCGAGAATCGGGTGAATGAAGCGATCGCCGATTTTGAAGAAAGTCTGCGCCGCGAACGCCGTCCCCACGCCCTACACGCCTATTGTCTTGAACGACTCGGCTTTATTGCGATGTACGAACAGCGCCAAGTGACTCAAGCCCTTGATTATTTTAATCGGGCCATTGATGCCTATCCGACAGGTGAAAATGCGGCGTGGTTGGTGCAGTTGCATATTGTCCGCAGTCGGGCTTTACGCGAACTAGGGGACTATGAGGCGGCATTGGCAGCAGCCTCCAAAGCCCTAAATTCACTGGACACGGGTGCGCCGAATTATCGGGAAGCACTGACCGAGGCCCATCTCGCCGTTGGGGAGATTCTAGCCCTGATTCCGCGCCGCGAAAATGAGGCGCTTGGGCATCTGTTGGAATTTTTGCAGACCAGCAAACGTCCATTGGGGGTGGATGTGACATGGAGCCGCGTCTATGAAACGATGGGGGATCTCTATTTCAAATTGGAGAAATCGGAGCAGGCCGTCGAAGCCTATCAGACGTGTTTGGTCTTTAATCCCCTGCATCCGCTGGCGGTCAATGTGCATTATCAAATCGCCCGCTGTCATTATCGGATGCGCCAATATGAAAAAGTGATTGCCTCGATTGATAAGCTACTGGAAACCGCCGAATCGGATATGCAATGGATTGGCGATTATCGGGTATTTAATGTGTTAGGGAACGCCCATTTTGCGCTGGAGCAGTATCACAAAGCCGCCCAAGCCTATCGCCAAGCGGTTGATCTTGCCCCATCCAATGCCGAGGGCTTAGACAAAATCAGAAAATATCTGCAATTTTCGGAAGAATTGGCAGTCGGATAAGGTCTATTCTACAATTGACATGCTGGAGAGAAGGGAAATATGAATAGTGACTAACGAAGAAATCCATCTCAATTCGCATATAGTTGTTTCGCGCACGGTCTGTCATGGTAAACCTCGAATTGCTGGCACTCGGATTATGGTCTATCTAATTCTTGATTTGTTAGCCGGAGGGAAATCGTTCGACGAAATCATCACGGACTATTACCCTGACATCACGACGGATGACATCCGCGCTTGCCTTGAATATGCAAGTCAAGTTGTACGGGATGAGGATATAATTCCCGTCGCATGAGTATTCTACTTGATCATTGTGTACCTGATTTCTATGCCAAACTATTGATAGAATGGGGCTATCAGGCACATCTCCTACGACAACATATCAAAGCTGATTCCGAAGACCCCGACGTTCTGGCGCTTGCAACCTCGCTCGATGCAGTTCTACTCACAATTGATTCCGATTTCTCAAATATCCTAAATTATCCACCTCAAAACTATACTGGAATAATTGTCCTACGCTACCGTCTGGCTGACGAAAAAGTTCTTAATGAAACCTTGAAGCAAGCACTTTCTGATCTATATCGAGATAATTTGCGCGGAGTGCTGGTTGTTGTAAAACCCGACCGCTACCGTATTCGCCGATCAGCCACCGAACCAGAGGGGTAAGTACCTACTCCACCTGCGGCAATCCAGTACATGGATAATACGCCTGCCCCAAAACAACACGATAATCTACCGTGCGGTCGGGGTCGGGGTCAATCACCACATCCGAATTTTGCAGCCCCATCGCCCGTACCAACACTTCGACACTGCTACCTTTGGTGTCGCCCGTAAAATCATATATTTTGCTCTGTTCGGCAACTTCTTCAACATCCTCCGAATTGATGCTGGCGACAATCCCCTCCCATGCTAAACGCTCCTGCGCGACGACATCCATCCCTTCAATCCCGCTAGCATTCACAATCTCGATGCGTGGATTTTCACGGAACAGGCGATTTTCGGTGGGGGGGGTCAAAAATTCTTCGACAATTTGGCGGATGGCATCCGGTCGCATTTTTAAGACCATCGCCCCTTGATTGGTGGTGAAATCGGTCACGGCACGGCTGGTGATATAGTGGCTTTCAATCAGGCGCGGATTGAGATTGACGCCAATCGTAACCAGCGACAAAATTTCGTCCAGCGACAGGTCAGTATCCACTGTAGCTTGAAATTCATCCCACAGGTCGGGAATGGTGGCCCACCTATTTTGGGTTTGGAACTGCTGCCACATCGCACGCAGCAACAATTGATGGCGGCGGTTGCGGTCAAAGTCGCTGGTGGTAGCACGCGAACGGGCATACCACAAAGCCGTTGAACCATTCATATGATGCAGACCGGGGTTCAGCGTCACCAAAATCCAATTGACGGCAAGGTTCGGGTTGAGGTCGTCGGCTTTAAGGCGATAATCCTCCAGTTGGCAATCTACGACAATATCGACCCCGTCCAGCGTATCAATGATATTCTGAAAACTACTGAAATTGACCTTGGCATAGCGGTCTATCGTGATACCGAGATTATATTCAATCGTATCTTTCAATAGAGCCATCCCACCGCCGTCATAATCCATTAAATCGCCATGTTGTGAGGCGGTATTGACCCGATCATAGCCATAGCCGGGAATATAGACATAGAGGTCACGGGGCAGGGATAACATACTGACCGTGCCCTGTGTTTTGTTGACCAATACGATCACCAAAACATCGGTGCGATAGCCGGGATCATTGGGACGTTTATCGCTGCCAATCAGCAAAACGGTTAAGGTATCATCTTCGCCTGTGGGATTGACCTCTGCAACTGAAGTCGGCGCAAGGCTTGGTTGAATCAGCGTCGGCGTGATGGAAGGGGTCAGCGTTGGCGAGGGGGTATCGGTCACGGTTGGTGTAGGGGTCGGGGTATAGGTTTCCGTAAATGTAGCCGTCGGTGTCAGGGTATCGGTTGGCGTGGGGGTCAAGGTTGGCGTTTGTGTACCCGTCAAAGTCGCGGTGGGGGTGCTGCTCGGCGTATAAGTCAACGTTGGCGGCAGGGGGGTATGCGATGGAATAGGGGTGCTGGTAAAGACCGCTACGATCGCAAACGCCGTTTGGGTGGCATCTAATTGGGCCATGCTTTGACTAATGGCGGCGGCAGTGGAGGTGCTGTCAGTGTAGCGCAGTTCCCGCACGCGCCACGCATAGGCCACCGCAAATAGCCCCGCCACAAGGCCGACGACCGTCAGACTTATTAAGATAACCAGACCTGATTGTGAGGACTTTTTTGTGGATGCCATAGATTCAAAATAGGGTTGAAAATGCCCGATACTGTTCCGAATCATACAATGGCGTAGGCAATCCACGCCAATCGCTGTAAAATAACGTTAAATATTGGATTAAGGTAGAGGTTACGCAGTCGAATGCCAGTATTGCACATCATTGGGGGCGGATTGGCAGGTTCAGAAGCCGCATGGCAGGCCGCCGAACAGGGCATTGATACGATTTTGTACGAAATGCGCCCCAAGAAAACCACTCCGGCCCACATGACGGATCGGTTGGGTGAATTGGTGTGCAGCAACTCATTGGGGTCGGATTTACCCGACCGCGCTTCCGGTCTGTTAAAAAATGAACTGCGCCTTCTGGGTTCGCTGTTGATGCGTGCCGCCGAAGTCGCATCCGTTCCGGCGGGTGGGGCGCTGGCAGTGGATCGCCTAAAATTTGCCGATGAAATTGAAGGCGCGATTCAGGCCCATCCACGCATTACCCTTTTACGCGAAGAAGTCATTCGAATTCCTGATGAACCCACGATTATCGCCAGCGGGCCATTGACCTCCCCGGAATTAGCAGCAAGTATTGCGCGGCTGACCAGTGAAAAGTATATGTATTTTTATGATGCCTTGACGCCCTTAATTACCGGGGATTCCATCAACATGGACATCGCGTTTCGGGCCAATCGGTGGGGGCGCGGCGAAACTAAAGACGGCGATTACATCAATTGCCCGATGAACAAAGACGAATATGAGGCGTTTGTCGCGGCATTGCTTTCCGCCGAACGAATCCAACTGCGCGACTTTGAACAGGAAGATACCCATTTTTTTGAGGGCTGTCTGCCTGTCGAACAAATTGCCAGCCGGGGTGAAAAAGCCCTCGCGTTTGGCCCCATGCGACCTGTCGGCATTTTTGACCCCCGTACAGGCCGACGCCCCTATGCTGTCGTCCAACTTCGGCAAGATAATCTGGCAGGCACGCTTTACAATTTGGTCGGCTTTCAGACCAACCTTAAATGGCCTGAACAAGAACGGGTCTTTCGCATGATACCGGGTTTGGAAAATGCCAAATTTTCACGGTTGGGGCAGATGCACCGCAACACATTTATCAACTCCCCCTACCTGTTGCATCCTACCTTGCAATTCAAAACCCGCCACGACTTGTTTTTCGCGGGGCAAATTACGGGTGTAGAAGGTTATGCCGGCAATATCGCCACTGGATTATTGGCAGGGATTAACGCCGCTAATTTATTGAATGACAAGCCGCTGTGGACACTCCCCAATACCACCATGATCGGCGCGTTATGTCATTATGTCACACACGCCGAACCAAAATATTTTCAGCCGATGAAGGCGAATTTTGATTTGTTGCCCAAATTTGAGGAACACATTAAGGACAAACAAAAACGCAAGATGGCCTATGTTAATCAGGCACTGCATGACCTTGAGCAGTATGCCACTGAACACGGCTTTGCAATTTTATCTACAACCAATTAAAGGAAACTTTTGTATATGTCACAGGGAAAGCGGTTACTTGTTGTAGTGGTTATTATGTGTGCGGTGGTCATGATTGGGGTAGTGGTTCTCCAAAATGACTCGGATAATGCACAATCGGTTCGGGCACAAGATAATACCCCCGTTCCTACCGATGAAGCAGGCGAAATCTCACCCTATTTTGACGGCGAACGGGCGCTTGAATTCGCGGCGATGCAGGTGGAGTTTGGCCCCCGTCCGGTGGGCAGTGAAGCCCTCACTAAGACAGGGGATGCGATTATCGAGGCACTCGAAGCGGCGGGCTGGGAAGTCGTGACTCAGGAATTTCCCTATGATGCCAATGGGCAGACTTATCCGGTGCGGAACATCGTCGCTAAGCGCGGCACAGGCCCAATTACCATGCTGGCCTCACATTATGACACCCGTATGATTGCCGATAACGATCCTGACCCACTGTTGCAGGGCGACCCGGTGCTTGGCGCAAACGACGCCGCCAGCAGTACGGCTGTTGTGCTGGAAATGGCCGAAGCAATTAACGACCACTACGAAATTACCGAAAATAATCAAATCTGGTTGGTGCTTTTCGACGCGGAAGATAATGGGCGTATCCCCGGCTGGGATTGGATTTTGGGATCACGCTATATGGCAACCCATCTCGATCAATTGGGTGTCACACCAGAAGACTTTAACCTGATGATCTTGTTCGATATGGTGGGCGAGGCCGACACTGACCGCGAATATATTGGTTTTAACATGGAAACCCAAAAGGTCGGTCAGCAGTTCTATTACGAAAATAATTCACTCACCAATGCCCCTGAACAAACCGAGGCGCTGTGGCAGATTGCGGCTGAATTGGGATACGAAGATCATTTTATCCCCCAACCGCGCTATACCATCACGGATGATCATCTGCCATTCATTCAGCAGGGTATTCCAGCAGTGGATTTTATTGACTTTGACTATCCCTATTGGCACACCACCTCCGACACGCTGGATAAATTGAGCGCGACCAGTTTGGATCGCGTGGGGAGTGTCACAGAAATGTATTTACTTCGCACTGGAGTCCTACAGGTTAAGACACAATGATCAAAAACTTTTCCCTTGCTGCGCGTGTCGAGAATCTACCCGACTATCCCTTTGCCATCATCGGACAGCGCCTGCATGAATTACGGATGCAGGGTCGCGACATCATCCAAGTGGATATGGGCAGCCCCGACTTGCCGCCGCCAAGTGCCGTCATTGAAACCCTTGCTACCGTCGCCAGCCAGCCCAATAAACATGGCTATGCGGGGTATCGTGGCACACCATCTTTTCGTAAATCCGTCTCGCGTTATTATGATAACCGCTTTGGCATCGAATTAGACCCGGAGCGCGAAGTTTTACCGTTGATTGGCTCGAAAGAGGGTATCGTCAATTTTATGCTGGCGATGGTTGGGCCGGGTGACGTGGTACTTGTGCCTAGTCTGGCCTATCCCGCCTATGCGATGGGCGCACAACTGGCTGAGGCCGAGGTGTATATCATGCCGATGCGGGCCGAAACCAATTTCTTGCCAGTTCTGGAAGATATTCCAGAGGACATTCGCCAAAGGGCCAAGCTGTTGTGGCTAAACTATCCCAATAATCCGACTGGGGCGCTGGCCTCGCTGGAATACTATGAAAAAGCTGTCGCCTTCTGCCGGAAATATGGCATACTACTATGTTCCGACAATCCCTATTTCGAATTGGTCTATGATAGTGAACCGATTGCGCCCAGTGCCCTGCTGCCAGATAATGCCAAAGACATTACCATCGAGTTTATGAGTCTGTCGAAATCGCATAATATGGCTGGTTGGCGGCTTGGGGCAGCGGTAGGCAATGCCGAAGCGTTAGCGGCCCTGTTGAAAGTCAAAAGCAATGTAGACAGCGGTCACTTCCATGCTATTTATGAGGCCGGGATTACCGCGCTTGATACTACGCCGCACGAATGGATTGTCGAGCGCAACCACCATTACGAAGTTCGCCGGGACAAAATCATCGCTACCCTACCACAAATCGGCCTTGAAATTGATGCCCCGCCGCGTGGCTCGCTCTACGTGTGGGCGCGGGTGCAAGATGGCGACGATGTGGGCTATACGGATCGCTGTCTGATGGAAGCCGGCATTTCAATGGCAGCAGGCTCGATTTATGGCGAGGATGGGCGCGGGTATGTCCGTATGAGTTTGGGCATTCCAGATGATGCGCTAGATCAAGCACTTGATAAACTCGTCCGATGGTGGAATTCATAACGACAACGAGAAATTAGTAGGGGTGGTTTGCGAATCACTCCTACTTAGGCAAAAGGAGTAAAACCTTACGGCTAAACATACACAGGTAGACAACTTCAGTGAACGGGCGTTTCTCGTAGGAATTGAGATTCGCGGCTCGCGGCCATTGCTTTCCGTTGAAGATTCGCTCGAAGAATTAAAACTATTGGCCGATACGGCTGGCATGATTGTGGTGGGTCAAGCCTATCAGCGGCTTAACCGAATTGTCCCCGGCACGTTTATTGGCCCCGGTAAAGTTGAAGAAATCAAAGAAACCATTACCGAACTGCCCGCCAGCGTGGTCATTTTTGACGATGAACTCTCACCGCGTCACCAACGTGAATTGGAAGAAGCATTTGGCGAAAACATCAAAGTGCTTGATCGTTCGGCGCTGATCCTTGACATTTTTGCCCAACACGCCACCACGCACGAAGGCCGTTTGCAGGTCGAATTGGCCCAATACGAATATCGTTTACCACGCCTCACCCGTCAATGGACACACCTTGCCCGTCAAGCAGGCGGTGGGGGTGGACGTAGCGGAAATGGCGGGGTCGGGTTACGGGGGCCGGGTGAAACACAGTTGGAAGTTGACCGCCGTGAAGTGGGCCGCCGTATCAGCAAACTCAAAGAAGAACTCGAAAATGTGCGGGGGCATCGTCAGCGCCAACGCCAACAGCGCGAAAAAGCCGGTTTGCCAGTTATCGCATTGGTGGGCTATACCAACGCGGGCAAATCTACCTTGTTAAATACACTGACCGGGGCAGATATTTATGTCGCCAATCAGTTGTTTGCCACACTCGACCCGACCACACGCAAAACCGTTTTGCCGGGGGGTAAGGCTGTGTTGTTTTCCGACACCGTAGGGTTTATTCAAAAACTGCCGACGACCCTTATCGCAGCGTTTCAGGCGACGTTGGAGGGCATCAACGAAGCGGACTTATTACTGCATGTCGTAGATGCGACCCATCCCAATCTGATGCAGCAAATTGAGGCCGTCGAAGACACACTCGCCGAAATTGATGTACCACGCATCCCTAAACTGCTGATACTCAACAAAATTGATATGGTGGAGGGCGACCAAGCCGACCACAAACGCTTTGAAGGCTTAGGTTATGACGCGCTGGTCGGTGTATCGGCGCTCGAGAAAATCGGCATCCAAGATTTGCTGCAAGCGGTGGAAGATGTCATGAAAACCACCCTTGTGCCGATTCGCGTGCTGCTGCCTTATAGTCAAGGGGAGTTGCTGTCGTGGATTCATACACGGGGTGTAGTGGATCGTGAGGAGCATACCCAAGAAGGGGTGCATATTGAAGCCCACTTACCAGCACGGGCCGTCCAGCGGGTCGAACAATTTTTTGAGTCCACGTCGCCGGATATATAAGCCGATAAACCATAAAAGGTCGGCGGGGTATGCAACAACCCGAGTTTAAATGGTTATCCTTGGAAGCCTGCTTTCTCCTTTTAGGGATTGCAGGCACTATCATTTTTCTTTGTTGCGGTCTCATCTGGTTTGCGCGATGGCTAACTGACGATTCATTCATCCATAATCCTGCTGGCTCAGGTAGGTATCACGACCCGGTTTGGTCACCCGATGGGAAATACATTGCTTTTGCGTTCGATGATAAAACCTATTTACTCGAAATCACCACGAAAAAGTTGGCTCTATTAGATACCTATGGCTCACCTAGATTAGGGATGGCATGGGAGAACGAAAATACCCTCTGGATTGCTAATTCTGATGTTGAATATGTCCCCGGACGTGGATGGGGAGTAGGGTTTATCAAGATAGATATTCCAACCCGTATGGCAACCCATATCACCATTGACCATCTTATCAAACCCAGAAGACAAGGTTTACAGGGGTTTTCATTTGATACTTTTGGAAATATGACCTTTGGGTTGGGCCTGATTAACGATTACTACGACACTACAGATGACAACGATGAATTATTTTCCTTGAATCTCGCTACCCCTGCTGTCGAGAAACTAACCTATTCGCTCCGCACCAATGAGGTCTCGCCTCAGTGGTCACCAGATGGCGAGAAGTTGGCCTTCTACATATATAATCCGCTTTCCGAGGGAATTGACCTTCAGATTATTGATCATAAGCAGCAACCCTATATCCTGAACACTGATAGCAGGTTGGATTTCTCACACACCTATGCATGGTCACCGGACAGTCGGTGGATTTTGGTGGCACGGGACGATGGTCTCTATATTGTGGCTTCAAATGGGAGGAGTACAGCCCGTCGAGTTTATAAAAAAGATGCAATTGTAAATGTTGCATGGTCACCAGATGGTGAATATATTGCCATCACAGATGTGGGTGTCCCCGGTTATAACACAATGAAGATTATCGAAGTAGAAGAATTGAGTTTTCCACCGGAAGCCAAATATTTAGAGAAGTAGTTGTCGAATTTTGAACAAATGCACAAACCTGATGCTTGAGTCGGGACGCATTTTCCTGTAGCGTAGTAACACACAATTTCAAAATCGAATACGTTGATGGCGAAAAGTACGAAAGTTTGCACAGTCCAGAGAGTGGTCACCGCTGAGAATACCACCTGTCGCCCTTTCCGAAAGACACGCCGGAGTCGCCAGAGTGAAACGGAATCGGAGTAACTCAAGGTCGGGAGCGCCCGTTATAGCGCCGAGTTATTAAATTATTGAAGAATTTAGAACTCAGTGAGGTCGCTCGCTTCAACGCGGCGATAAATCAAGGTGGCACCACGAGCATTCACGCCCACTCGTCCTTGAATGGATGATTGGGCGTTTTTGTTTCTCTAGATACCGAAAAACGACCCTGTTGGCTTATGGCTTGAAGGGAACAATGCGACCATGCAAGAACTTTTGCCCAATATTTTCAAAGTCTATCGTGACAAGTCATCGGGTGGTTGGGGTTATTCCTATTTTGTAAAACGCCCTGAAGGTAATTTTTTATTGGCCCGGATGGCAAAAACGGCTTCGATTGAACATGAATACGCCGAGATTAAGGCGAAGGGTGGGCTTTCGAGGATTTATATCACAGATTTTCATTTCGCAGGCGATCATGTGCAGGACGTTGCCACCCACTTTAAGGCCAATATCTATTGCAGCCCGACTGAAGCCTCTAAGATCAGCAAACGCGGCATCAAAAACCTTGTAGCTTTTGAATATACCACCCATGAGGTTGAGAAAAACTTGACCGTCATTCCCTCCCCCGGCCACACCACCGGCGGCGTATCTTATCTACTTGTAATGAATGACCATCGCTATCTATTCACAGGCGATTTGCTGTATTTTGACGGGCAAAAGTGGGCCTTAGGCAGCGATTATTCCAGAGTCAAGGCAAGTTTAGCGCGTCTGCAAGCCTTGGAATTCGACTATTTGGTTGGGTGTGGTGATGAAGCATCGGGTTGTCCCTATATCATCTTCACACCTGATACGAAAAAAACGTTTTTTGAGAATCTCAGCATAACAAACTAGCATTTACTAAGGAGTTTAAATCGCAGATGCAACGCATATTAGCCGCAGAAATCGGGGCGCACGTTGGTGAGCGAGTCCGGTTGCAAGGATGGTTACATATCCTACGAGCGTTAGGAGAGGTTAACTTCCTCGTCCTGCGTGACCGTTCTGGCATTGCCCAAAGCGTCCTTACGCCTGCCGAACTTACCCCATTGGAGGGCCTTGCCGTCGAATCGGTTATCGAAATCGAAGGCAACGTGATCGCTGCTCCGCCTGCCCCCGGTGGTTTTGAACTGCACGAAATCAAGGTAAACGTCATTACGCCGATTGCCGAACCACCCCCCATCGAAATCAACAAAAAGCAAATCAACGCCTCGCTACCGATATTTCTTGACCATGCCGTCATCGGGCATCGCAATCCGGAAAAACGAGCCGTATTGAAGGTCGCGGCAGGGGTGATGCAAGGTTTCCGTTCCACCCTTGCCGGATTGGATTTTACCGAAATCCAGACCCCTAAATTGGTCGCATCCTCGACGGAAGGCGGGGCGGAGGTCTATGCAGTCGAGCATTTTGATAAGATGGCCTACCTTGCCCAAAGCCCCCAATTCTATAAACAGATTATGGTCGGCGTGTTTGAGCGTGTATATGAGGTCGGGCCAGTCTTCCGCGCCGAAAAACACTCCACCCGCCGCCATGCCAATGAATATGTCAGCCTCGACGTGGAATTTGGTTTCATCGAAAACCACTTCACAGTCATGCGCCTGTTAACGCAGGTGGTGGAAGGGATTTTGAGTCACCTTACTGCTTGTTATCCGCATGAATTGGCGGCGTTAAAGGTAGTCATGCCCAAGATTGCCCATGATGCCGAAAAGCAAACCTTCCCGCATATCCGCTTCCATGAAGCCCAAGCACTGCTGACGGAAAAATATGGCGTGACGGATGCTATCGGGGAACCAGACTTAACCCCTGAACATGAACGCCTATTGGGGCAGTGGGCCTATGACACTTATGGCAGCGATTTTATTTTTGTGGTGGGTTATCCGATGAAAAAGCGCCCGTTCTATACCCACCCCAATCCCGAAGAACCCGAATTCAGCAATTCATTTGACCTGCTGTTTCGTGGGACGGAGTTGGTGACAGGCGGGCAGCGGCTTCATCGGTACGAGGACTACATCAACTCTGCCAAAAAACGCGGCTACTCGCTTGAACCCTTTGAGAAATATTTCGAGGCCTTTAGGTATGGAATGCCGCCGCATGGGGGTTTCGCCATCGGCCTAGAGCGCTTTGTGATGCAGCTTTGTAATCTGGATAATATCCGGCTGGCGACCCTGTTCCCGCGTGACATCCATCGTCTGACGCCCTAGTTTTCAGATAGACCCGGAAATGAAAAAAGGGCGGTGGTGAGCCGTCCTTTTTTGTTTCAATTTTGATTAGGGTCGTTGGTTATTTCACGACCGGAATATCGTACTGCTTGATACCCGCTGGTAGGCCAACATATGGCGAATAGACCCAACCCTGCAACCCCTGATAGCTAATGAAGTACCATGCGCCATTGCCGTTGCGACCCAACACCGTGAAGTCGGCATCTTGTGGCAGCAGGCCAATAATCTCGGCACGACTGCTGGCACCATTTCGAATGTTCAATTCGGCAAAGGCCACACCCGCGACACCCGCGAAAACATCACTTTGGGGTTGGTCGGTCACCGGAACACTCAAAAGTGTGCCACTGACGGCGATGAAACGTTTGGATACCCAACCCGTGCGACCATCCTTGAGGTCAATCAACAGCCATGATTCGTCGCTGGTCTTGCCCAAAATTGGGAAACGTTGATAGAGGAAGACCTGCGCGATACGGTTAAATTGCAGACCGGGGCCACTGCGAACATTCAAAATATCCGCCCCGATATTGGCAATTGGGCCAGCCGGAACGGGGGTAATTGTTGCTTGGAGGGCCGGACGAGCCGCGCTGACAGGCTCCCAATCAACCGAGACACCTGCGAAGCCACCCGCATCATAGTATTCTACGCGCAGGTTATGATCGCCTCCTTTGAGGGTTTTCTGCACGCTGTAGACGGTGAAATCGCCTTTGGGTTGCCATTGATCAATGACCAGCTCGTCATCAACCCAGAAGCGGATACCATCATCCGCGCCAGCCGAGAATTGCCATTGACCACTCTCAAAGGTGAATGTACCCGTCCAGCGAGCCGAAAACTGATCGGCGGGGAGCAGTGTATCAGGGCTGTTAGACGCCCAATTAAAATTCAAATTGCGTTCATTGCGAGTGACGATTGGGCTGCCAACCAAATCCGAATTATTGAAATAGGCAGCACGCCATGGGGCCGTTAAGTTCGCTTGACTGTCACTGGGTTTGACCAATAACCCAAAGAGGAAGGCTACTACTAGTAGGCCAGAGAGGATAAATGCTGTCCATTTTTGCATGTGACGTATCCTTAAGTTTTAGTTCCCAAAAGCAGCGCCATTATTTGCGATGGTATACAACATTTCGTAATACCTGTATTTTGAGAATACATCGGCACAAACCAAAGCGCAAGTCTTGTCAGGAATGAACCCGCCAAGAGCAGGGCAACATTATAGCGTACAAAATCCTAACCACAAGTATCCAATCAGCCAACTTAACCAAATGTGGTTTGTCGGGGGTCGTGCGCCTAGTGTATACTCGCTAAATGGTCAGGGTAGAAATCAGGCAAAAAGTCGTTCATTTTTAGGAGCATAATCATGACGGATCAATATCAAGGGTACACACCACCCCCCGGTCAACCATATCCGCAGCAGCAGCAACCACAACAACAGCAGCCCCAGTATTATCAACAACCCGCTGCCCAACATCAGCCCGCCCCACAAACCGAGTTCTATCAACAACAGGCGGTTGGCAGCACGGCAGGCATTTCCAGTGTAGATAGCCTTTCTTCTAATGAATTTGTGGTCGAGATTGACGGCGAACGCGCCACTGGCATTTTTGCGGTAGCTGGCCTAAGTTCATATAGCCTGAAAATGGAAGATGGCAAGCCTGTCGGCATGGATTTCCCGCCTATTGTTGTTACTAAGATGGTTCAGCAGGATTCTAATTTGGCCTTTAACCGCTGGACACGCGAAACCGTCGCGGCACGAGGCACCCGACTGCCCACCCGTACTTTGGCGGTTATTGCAATGGATGAAGGGACTGAAACCCGCCGCTGGATTTATCACAAAGCATGGATTAGCAATATCCGCTTCTCAGATTTTGATACCGCGCTGGATTTCCTGATTGAAGAAAAAATTACCATTCAGCATGGCGGCGTTGAAGAAGTCTGGTCACGCTAATTTTCAGAGCGTTGTGACCGAAGGCAAATTGAGAAATGAACGGGGGCAGGGTGTATTAACCACACTCAAGCCCCGTTTTGCTTTTATTGATAAGGATATTCTGATGCGTGCAAAACGATCTGCCAATTTTATCGCGAGGGCCGGAGCACTGCTGATCGCCTTAGTCGTGAGTGCCTGTGAAGCACCCGCCACCCCAACTCCTACCGAGCCAATTATGCAACCGAGCCTAACCATTGACCCCATATTGCCCACCGAGCGCCAAGATGTGTCAGTTGGCCGCAGTGACCCAACGAGTGCAGCATTAGCCAGTGAAGGTGAACCCAGCTTGCCAGCCGAGACACCAACCCCATTGCCGACCCTTGATGTTTTGCCTCTTCAAGCGGTTGCCGAAGATGGCACAGTTCTGCAATTTGTGTTCTATGCCGGACGGTCACTGCAAGCGCCAACTATCCTGCTGCTGCATGACACCGAAAAAGAGGGTGAGGAATGGGTTAGTTTTGCGCTACCCCTGCACGCATTGGGGTACAACGTGTTTGTACCAGACCAGCGCGGCTATGGCGACAGCGGCGGGTCGGTGGATTGGGCATTGGCCGTCAGCGACTTGCAGGCCATCACGAGTACGATTGTGCAATTGGGTCTCGTTACCCCAAACCCAATAGTGCTGATTGGAGCAGGGATGGGAGCAAATTTAGCCGCAGCCGCCTGCACCCAGATGACCAGGTGCATCACGGTGATTGCCTTGAGTCCACAACCGACCCCCGATAGTCTGGAAATAAATCTTTCAGCCTTAGGGAATCGCAGTGTATTTATTATCAGTGCTGATGATGATGAGGTTGGCACAGCGGTGGCGGAACAGTTGAATGCAGGATTTGGTGGTGATCATTTTTGGCAGCGATACAGCAGTGGTGGACGCGGAACAAGTCTGTTGATTAGTCAGCCGGAACTACCAAAGCGCATGGTCGAATGGATACAGACACGCCTAGCAATTCCCTAAAAACAGAAAACCCCGGTACATTTAAGTAAAAACCGGGGTCCCTGATAAGATTTTTTAAGAAAATCTAATTTTTAAAACAAGCTCCTGAGGAGGGACTCGAACCTTCAACCCATCGGTTAACAGCCGATTGCTCTGCCATTGAGCTACTCAGGAATGTACTGTGAAAAAAGATACCAGAACGAATTGGGGCTGTCAAGAGTATCTTGGAGGTTCAGGCAATGAAAAAGAGCCGAGATAGGTTCGGCCCTTTTGGGATGATTGCAGATGAGATTAGGTGCATTTATTTCAGCGTGTAGGTCACCGATTTGTTGCCCAAAGCTGATATGCAAACCGGATAGCGATCATTGTTGGGAACAAGCTGGCAAGAATCGCCCGCTTTGATAACATGATCTTTGCCGCCCATCGTGACCCACGCCACACCATCAATGACCACCAACTGCTGCAAACCCGCTTTGACAAAAGCATTTCGTCCGGGTCTCAGTTCAACCAGTTCAACCGCCACTTCCGCGTGGGATTGGGCAATGTTGAAGGGAAGGGAATGGATTTGGGCGCGATTTTGAAGTGTCATAGTCGTTGATCCTTTACGCTTTTCATTTTGCCTTACACTACTTATGTCGGGGGCGGTCAACCGAAAATGCCGCGCCTAAAGGTTTACCCCTAAAGTTTGGGAGTGTGGAGTCTCCCGCCAACTAGTTGGTTAAATAACCACAGCATATCCCCACCGAACCATATATAATTAGGGCCAATTCAAGGAGGTTATAAGGCATGGGCAAAATACGCTTACCCCTTATCCTGTTGATCGTTTGTCTCACCATTGGGACAATGCCTAGCTATGGGCAGGGAAGCCGCGTCCGGTTTGTTTCCACCCAATTTAATACTGCTGAAGAGAGCCTCACATTCCGCGAGATTTTGGCGGGTTATGGTGATGTTGAGTTTATTGGGCAAGAAGAAATCCCCTTATTGAACATGATGGATGCCGAAGCCGCGATAGGGGAGGGCACAATTGATGTAGTGGGGGCACTGCATGGTACATTCCCCACGCTCGCTGAAAAAGACTATCTAACCAACTTAAGCGGCCTACTGCGCGAAATTGACGCCGAAAATGACGTCATTGATGATTTTGAGGAATTTGGGCAGCTGGGTACGGCCAATAACCAATATTATATTCCTTGGATGTTGGCGACCTTCCTTATGGCGGCAAACGTGAAAGCGCTACCCTACCTTCCCGATGGGGCAGACATTAACGCTCTAACGTGGGAGCAGTTAGCGGAATGGGGACAAAATATCTATGCCGCGACCGGGGAGACCAAAATCGGCTTTCCGGTGGATGGGCTGATGCACCGTTTCATTCAGGGTTATCTCTATCCTTCATTTACGGGTGGGATGGTCACAGGTTTTCGTAGCCCTGAAGCCGCCAGCATGTTTGAATTTGTGCGCGATGATTTGTGGCCCTACGTACACCCCGATTCGCTCACCTACAGCTTCATGCAAGAACCGCTGTTGGCGGGTGATGTGTGGATTGCGTTTGACCATGTGGCTCGCTTAGTAGATGCGTTTCGGCAGCGACCCGATGAATTTGTGGCGTTTCCAGCGCCAGCAGGGCCAGCCGGACGCGCTTATATGGGGGTGATTGTCGGTCTGGCTATCCCGCAAAATGCCCCGAATCCCGATGGGGCCGAGGATTTAATCCGCTTTTTGCTGTCACCGGAAGTACAAGGCCAAATCTTAACCGAATTGGGCTTTTTCCCGGTTATCAACAACCTCAATTTCACAAGCCTGCCCGAAGGTATTGTGAAAGAGGCGGCGGCGGTCAGTGCGATGAGCAGTGCCCCCGACACAATTGCGGGATTATCGCCAGTGGGGTTGGGAGATCGGGCGAACGATGTCAATCAGATTTACCGCGACACCTTCTTGCGGATTGTCCTAGATGGCGAGGACACCCCAACGGTTTTGATCGAAGGAGCCGCTGAATTGCAGGCCATCTTAAACGAAACGGGTGCACCCTGTTGGCTGCCCGACCCACCCAGTTTTGGGGCATGTCAGATTGAATAACACTAGGTAACAAACGGAAAGAATCATAGACGATGAAGTTAACCTTTTTAGGCGGCGCGGATGAAGTAGGCGCCAGCAGCACCTTAATCGAAATCTCCGGCAAGCGCTTGTTGATAGATGCCGGGATTCGAATTTCTAGCCGATCCGCACGCGGCATTGAGAGCGATCAACTGCCGGATTTGCGCCAAATCAGTGAGGCGGGTGGGCCAGATTATTTGCTCGTCACCCATGCTCACACCGATCATACGGGCGCACTGCCCCTTATTTTGGAACAGTATCCGCATGTGCCGGTCATCGCCACTGCCCCGACTCTCGCGCTGGTGCGGGTGTTGCAGGCCGATGCACAAATGATTATGAAAAATCGACATGAGGAAGAAGGCGAACTCCCTCTCTTTGATGAAATTGCCGTCCAGCGCCTATTGGATGCGTTTCAATTGGTCGAATTTCGTCAACCTGTGCGCTTGGGTGATGGCCTGCAAGTGACCTATCATCCGGCGGGGCATATCCTCGGCGCGGCCACATTGGTAATTGAAAGCGATGAGGGCATTCTCACCATGTCCGGCGACCTTTCGATGACCCCCCAGCGAGCCGTGGTCAAAGCTAATCTGCCGCGTGTCAAAAGCGACTTTCTGGTGTTGGAAAGTACCTACGGCGGCAAGCTCCATGCTAACCGTGCAGCGGAAGAAAAGCGTCTGATCGAAACACTCAAGGGGGTGGTCGAACGCGGCGGCAAGGCGATTATCCCGGCCTTTGCGTTGGGTCGCGCCCAAGAAGTGCTGCAAATTTTGCTCAACTTTCGGGATGAAATTGACGCTCCGGTGTGGGCCGATGGTATGGTGCGTTCGGTCTGCCGCAGCTATAACCAATTCCGTGACTTGCTACCGGAAAAAACGGTCAAACTGGCGGGTCAGGAAGATTTATTTTTCCGCAAAAATGTTAAGGCCGTGCAAAGTCCGGTACAGCGTGAGGAAATCGCCCGTTCGGATGGGCCAGCGATTATCGTGGCAAGCAGCGGAATGCTGACAGGTGGGCCATCAGCGGCCTTTGTACGCTGGCTGGCGGATGATGACCGCAATGCCATTTTCCTGACCGGCTATCAAGACGAAGAATCACCGGGGCGTTTTGTACAGCGGATGGTTAAAGACCGCCAAGAAGGGCAAGAGGTGACGCTGCGGATTGATGATACGTCCGTTGCCCTACGCTGTGAGATTGGCACCTATTCGCTGTCAGCCCATGCCGATGACGCCGAATTATTGAGCATTGCCGATTCATTGGGGGCGGAACATGTCGCGCTGGTACACGGTGACCCCGGCGCACGCAGTACCCTCGCCGCTCATTTGCGCGAACGGGGCAAACACGTCCATATGCCTGTGTCGGGGCGCAGCATCGAAATGAAGTTCGCCGCGCGGCCTTGGGCATTGGGGGCACTTAAAAAAGGCGGTGAAGCCCGTCCCCTCGATCCGGCCCTGTTGTGGCAATCGCTCAAGGAATCGGCGGGGAGTTATTTTAGTTCACGGGAACTCGCCATCGCATGGTGGGGGGATGAAAACCGCGCCAGTGAAGCCAACGCTATTTTGGAGACCGATGGGGTCTATTTTGCGGCGGATTGGCGGCGCACCCATACCTATAAAGTCCGCAGTGAGGAACAAGTCAAACGCACTCAACGTCAGCGCGGCATTATGGCGGCCTATCCTGATATTGTGGGCAAAATTGCGGTGATGCGCGATGTCAACGGCAAACCGCGCGTGGGGATCGTTGAAGAAGCCGCGATTGATTCGTTTAAAGCGACGGCCCTCAAAGCGAAGGGGCGCAATTATCCCGGTGACGCGCTGCTGTGGATCATCGGCAAAATGGATGATGCGCCCAAGATAGAAGGCAAGGGACGGGTAGCGACCTTAAACGCCATGCTGCAACAGGCCGAGGCCATCCGCGATAAATTGTTACCTTTCGACAAACGCCAAACATTGGTACGGGCCGCCCAACCGATTGACCCGACCACGCTTGTCCCCGCCAATTTACCAGAGGATGTCCACCCGATGACGGCGTTGCTGGCAGTGGTGTTATCACTGGCGAAAGATGGGGCGCACAATGTTGAGGGCAAACTGCTGCCATTACAAGCGCAGGCCATAGAACCGATGGAAATGAATATCGCCCGCAAGACGGCTGTTGCTGCTTTTCCACCGGAGGCCCGATTGCGCAAAGCAGGTATGGACATCCTGCGTAAACAATTGACGCTCTATTTCGATTTCCCCAACCGCGTCACCGATCTCTACAGCGAACAGGTCGAGATGCTGGCAGAGCTAACCCGCTGGGAAGTGGTCGTTTCGCCGGATGTCAATCAACAAGCCCTCGGCGCGGCCCTGATTGAACTTTTGCCTGCCAGCGCGCAGATCGTCAAAGGGCCATCGTTTTTTATTGACAAAGGCGAGGTCGGCGCGGAAATCAGCGGATTGGGTGATGCCGCATCGCTAGTACAGGCATATGAAAACATGACGGGTTTCCGCTTAGTCCTCAATGCCAAAGGCGAAAATAATGCTCCGGTGGGCAGCGTAGGGGCAAGCAAAGCGGCGGTCAATAAAACCCAAATGGAAATCAACTCGGCCTACAAAGTGCTGAAAGATGCCCTTGAACCCTACGGCCTGTATAAAACCAGCCTGAAGCAAGGCACGATTGTGTTATCGTTCATTTCACCACAAATCGGCAGCCGTCATCTGGACACGATTCAGCAATTAGCCGACCAGACGGGTTATGAACTGGCGATTCATCCCCACCCCAACCAAAACGCCATTTTGCAGATCGCCCAACAATTGGTACGCCAAGCGAATTTGGCCGTTCGCAAAGGGCCAAGCATCCACGTAGATCGCGCTGAAGTGGCCTTCGCGGTGACGGGTGATCCAGATGAAAACGACGTGGCCCAAGTCCAAAAGGCATTTGAGGAAACGACAGGTTATAAACTGGTGATTACCGCTTAGGAGAAGGAAAATGCCTTTTGTAGCCACCCCCATTGGCAAGCTGTTTTATGCCGAAAAAGATGAACCCCTCTCGCCCTATCCGCCGCTGATTCTGGTGCATGGGGCGGGGGTTGACCACAGCAGTTGGTCAGCCGAGATTCGCCGCCTACCGGATATGCGCGTGCTGGCAGTAGACTTGCCGGGGCATGGTCAATCGGAAGGGGCGGGTTATCAAGGTGTCGTCGCTTATGCCGAAAGTATCAAGGCGCTGATGGATGCGCTCAAAATTGAAAAAGCCATCATCGCCGGACACAGCATGGGGGGCGCGATTGCCCAAACAATGGCGGTTTCTATGCCTGCGCGGGTGGCGGGACTGGTCTTGGTTGGCACAGGCGCAAAATTGGGGGTAAATCCGTCGCTGGTGGAAACCATCAAAAATGATTACCCCGCCGCCGTCGAATTGATTACCAAATGGGAATGGGCCAAAGAAACGGGTGAAGACCTGCGCCGCATCGGACGAAAACAACTGCTTGCCACGCCGTCGGCTGTCACCTATGGCGATTTTGTGGCGTGCGGCCTGTATGATTTATCGGATACCGTCGCCAAAATCCAAGTCCCCACCCTCATTATCGGCGGCGGAGCAGACAAAATGACCCCCTTTGCATTAAGCGAAGGTTTGGCGGCACAAATCTCGAACAGCACACTGGTGAAAATTGAGGGGGCCGGCCACAAAATGCCGATGGAGCGTCCGCAGGAAGTGGCACAAGCCATCCTTCGCTGGGTAGAATCGCCCACGACAAAATGGTAAAAGGATACTGTGCCGCATGAACCATCTCATCCCCGCCACACCGCCAGCCGCAGAACCCAAAATCAAACTCCGCCCCCGTACTATGCTGCGGGTTTTTCCGGTCAGGCCACCCGTCACGGTTTTTGTGCGGGCCAGCCAATGCCAAGTGACCGTGCATTATCATGACCTCGACCACGTTGAACTACACGCCAGTTTATATGCCGGATTCGGGATGCGGCTAGTAGTGGAACAAGACGAAGCCGGGGTCTATGTCGTGGCACGGCGGCGGCGTTTATTAGGACTGCTCTCGCGCTGTGAATTCACCATCACCGTGCCGGCCTATTGCCATCTGGCGTTTAACCTCACCCCCGGCACCGTGCGTTTGCAGGATTTGAATGGCCCGTTGGAGATTCCGCCCTTATCGGCACAGACCAATGCGCCACCATTGCTGACCGTTCCGTCAACGCCATCGCTGTCCAAGCAACGACTCGATCAATTGGAACGAGGGTAGTCCTGAAAACATGCTGAAAATTCGGTAATAAAGTCCTGTTGCTTGAAAGCCCATTCCGACATACGCTATACTGAATATTGTTTGTGGCCTCCAATGCAGTTTAATTTGCCACATCCCTTTTTCTAGCCAATTGTGAGGTTTCTTCCATGACGGCCAATACACAGGAATACCGCAGCGAAAGCCTCGAAAAAACGCTGCGTAAGCTCCATCTGGCGGTGTCGGGTGTTAAAGCCTCGGTCATCGTAAATTTCGACGGTCTGCTCGTTTCGGCTTTTCCCGCTTTCGACGATGAAAATTATGATGAACATCCGACCAGCAGCCCCCAAGTCGCGGCGATGTCGGCAACTCTTGTCGGCTTGGCCCAACGCACCCTTCGTCGCTTGGCGCAAGGTGAATTGGAACGCTTGATGATGTTCGCCGAAGCGGGTGTGATGATTGTGTATCCGGCGGGTGAGGCGATGTTAGCGGTATTGGTGGATAAAGAAACCAAGCCGGGGATGCTACTTTATGCTGCATCTCGAGCCTGCGATGAAATTAAAGAGATTCTTGGGTTTGCCGACAAAAAATAGGTCGTCCTAAAGCGTTTCTGAGGCCGCTGCCAATAACAAAACCAACTGCCACAGGCCATCCTTTAATAAGCGAGTTTCAATAAATTCATCCTGACGATGGGCATTCCCGCCTTGTGTGATGCCAACCACAACCGCTGGGACATCGTGCGCCAAGAGCATATTGGCGTCGGTGCTACCGCTTTCTAAGCCTGCCGCGATGCCGATTTCGGCCTGTGCCCCAAGCGCTAACTGTACCAGCGGATGATCGGTACGTAAATGACCTGAAGGCCGATTGCCTGCGATACTAACTTCAAAAGTCAGGCCATCTTGACCGTGCCGATCAATTAAATCCCGCACACGCTGTTCCAATTTTTCTAGGGTCGCCAATTCGGTTGAGCGCAGATCAAGCAGGCACACCGCCTCGGATGCGATGGAATTGACCGAATGCCCACCTTCAATCACCCCGATATTAAAGGTGGTGCGTGGGGTATACGGCACGTCCAGTTGGGTAATATCGGCGCACAACTGCACCAAGCCATGAATCGCACTGGGACGACCAAAATGCAACCAGCTATGGCCTCCCTCGGCTTGGACCATAATTTTCAAGCGACGCACGGCAATCCCGCCATTATAAACCCGACCCAATGCGATACCCTCAATCACAATCGCCCCGGCAATTTGAGCAGGCGGGATGTAGTCCAACATGGCGCGGATGCCATCTAAATTGCCCAAGCCCTCTTCGCGGGTGTTGGCGACAAAACAAATTGAATGCCGCCATGCCCTTTTCTCGCGCAGGAAAATTTCGGAAACAAGCAGTAGCCCTGCCACGCCCAAACTGTTATCACCCAGACCCGGCCCATAGACGCGCGTTTTTTCTTGGCGGGTCGTCAAATCGGTGTGCATCGGGAAAACTGTATCGAGATGGGCCGAAAGAATAATGGCGCTACGATTACGCCCATTCGGTTCCAGCCAGCCATAAACATTCCCCAAGCCATCCCGCCAGACATCATGTAGCCCCAAGGATTGAAATTGCTCCTGTATGTAATCGGCTCGTTTGGTTTCGGCAAAGGTGGGGGCAGGGATTTGCTGTACGGCAATCGCTTGGCTCAAAATTTTCTCAACGGTCAAATTGGCGTGGACATGCTGCCATTCTTTGGCTAAGCGTGCCAATACAGCTTGGGGTGTCGTCTGCATCTACAATTTATCTCCAATGCATCAAAAGAATTTCTGGCCTGATTATGCCGCAATTATCGGCAAAATGCAGATTTAGCACAGATGGTCTTATCTATGTTGCCAAAGTGCTAAGTTTGGGAAGGAAGTAAAGTTGGATATAATGCTCTCATCAACCAAGTTGGGTTCCCTACCCTCCCGGATTTACCAACCACATGGTAGTCGTTTTACATCAAATCATCGCTCATGAAAGCGAGTCAGTCTCGTGGACAAGCCAAAAGTGCTGCTGATTGAAAGCAAGCAAAACAACAAAAAACCGAGCGAGACTCCCGCTTCTTCATTCTCGATCGTACTGCGCCGCAGTTATGAGGTTTGTCTTGCTCACAGTGCCAAGATGGCGGTTGAGGTCGCCACGGAACACCGCCCCGCCGTCGCCATTCTGGACTCGGTCTCGATGCGAACAACCGGGGTGCGCGTTTGCCAATCCCTGCGCCGCTATGCGCCCCATTTGCCTATTATTCATATCATCCCCACACCGGGCGCCGGTCATAAGATAAACAGTGGGGCGGATGTAATGCTGCCCGTACCGTTTACCCCCCGTAAATTACTGAATCGGATCGAACGCTTTCTATCCACCCCAGTTGAACAATCCAACACACTCGACGTCGGCCCGTTTAAACTCGATTTTCAACGGAATATGCTGATTACCCACAAGGGCGAATATCGGCTGACCCCCAAAATGGCAACCCTACTAGAAGAATTTTTGCATCACCCCAATGAAGTGCTGGCGCGGGGTCACTTGATGTCGAAAGTGTGGGAAACCGACTATATGGGGGATACGCGCACGCTGGATGTGCATATCCGCTGGATTCGGGAGGCGGTCGAAGAAAACCCCGGCAAACCTCTCTATATCAAAACCATGCGCGGGGTGGGCTATCTGCTCGATTTGAAAGCATGGCAAATTGAGCAGGCCAAAAAAGCCAGCGAGGGCGGAAGTTAATCCCTATCGGCCCGATTCCGCAGCGGCAATGTGCTGCAAATACACCAATGCCTCGTCTTTTGCGCCAAACGACATCAAAATCCCCGCCGCCTCTTTCCAACAAGTGATGGCAGCTGGCAGATCATCGAGCGCCTGATAGACCAAGCCGAGATTACCCTGTGTCATGGCATAGGGCAGGGGGGCATCGAGCGGCGTATAAATTTGCAGGGCTTCATGATAGGCCGTCAACGCCCGTTGCAGGTTTTTCGGAAGATCTTGGGTCAATTGGCGGCACACATTCCCCAAGCCAAATTGCAGCGTCGCATAGGCTACCTGACCGGGCTGGCAGTAGAGCAGGGCTTGATCATAGGCGGCGAGGGCCAGATTCAGATAATGCTCACGGTCTTGGATTTCAGCCAGCAACGTATAAATATGCCCCCGGTTGATCTGTGCGGCGGCATAGACCCCGCCACTGGTTTGTGGGTTGATATGCTGCAAGGCAGCTTCAAAAGAGTGGACGGCCTGTTGCAAATTCTCCAACCGCGCTTCGATTTCCGACAGCAGGATATATAAATTGCCGAGGCTGTTTTGAATCAACACATAATCCACGAGGGATAATTCTGGTGGGCAGTGGGCTAGGGCGGCTTCATAGGCATCACGCGCCAACCCCAAATTGACCGTCGGCGCTTCGATTTGGGCAAGGTCGGTATATAGATTGCCCAGTTCATATTGAATCTGTGCATAGGCCAACGGCTCGGTAGCGGGGTCAAGATGTTGGAGGGCGGCTTGGTGGCTGGCGATTTGATGGAGTAAGTGGCTTGTCAACAGATACTTCCTTGAATGTGTACGTGAGTTAGCTTGATACTATAGGGTCAAAAAGATTTTGCAAATCCGCGCAAGGTGTACGATACTCGCTTGGTGGGGAGCGCAGGATAGCCGTGATGGAGGTTGTATGGCGGAAGTAAGTCCCTATGCAGAACAATTTCGGGCGGTGGTGTTGGACAACGCCAGCATGACCGATGGCCTGAATGATACCGAAGCCCAAGTCTTGATTGATTGGGCGCTCAAATTAGCGGAACAGGTTGGCGGAAACGTCGCCGATGATGCCGACGCTGAAACCAAACAGGGGTCATTGACACGCTTTTTGTCGGGGATAGGCCGCTTGGTGACACGTCGCCACGAACACCCCGAACCGGAATGGGCCGCCGAGAAATTGCAAGGCCAGATGGAACATAGCGCGGTCATCGGTGGGCCAACGATTTCCGCCGAACAAATCAGCACGTTGGCAGTTGTGATTAATGACCACGCCCTGCCGAATATGGACGTATTGCAGCGGATTCTGGCGACCTATCGCCCAAGCGAACCGACTGCTCCCGTCTCATCTGCACCGACCGACCCAGCACCCAATGAAACATTAGCACAAGACGAAGCCCTCAGCGGCTTACGCAAATTCACCAAGAAATTGGGTTTTTAATTTAGGAAAAGGGCATGACCAAAAAATCTACCAAGAGTACCCAAAGCCGTTCCAAGAGTTCTTCCAAACGCTCAACCACCAGCGTTTTAGGATTTATTGTGATTCTCGCCGCCGTTCTGTTCGCACAATACGTTCTCGGTATTGATGTGTTAAACGAGGAGGCGACCAACGAAAATGATAATGGTGGGGCGGATAATAATCCGGTTGTGGTGGATAACACAACCCCGGGAAGTTCATGGTATAGCTTCAATTTTACCGAACCCATCAACACCAATGACGTCAGCCGCCAAGTCAACGCACCAATGGAAAACGCGATGGTAGATGCCATCAACACCGCCACCAAGACGCTCGATGGGGCGCTGTATGAAATTAACCTACCCCGTGTCGTCGAAGCCTTTATTAGCGCCAAAAATCGCGGGGTGCAGGTGCGATTGGTGCTGGATGATGAATATGCCATCGAAGACGAGGATAGCCTTGCAGGTGATTTAGAAGCGGCGGGGATTCCGATTGTCAGCGATGAACGCAGCGCCTTTATGCACCACAAATTTCTGGTGATTGACGGGTCGGCGGTTTGGATGGGTTCGACCAATTTCACCCGCAACGATGTCTATAACAACAACAACAATGCACTGTTTATCCGTTCGACCCAATTGGCCCAAAATTATGCCGCCGAATTTGAGGAGATGTTTACCGACAAGAAATTCAGCGCCACTGCCAATTCACGCCCGACCCCCAACCCGACCCTGACCATTAACGGAGTACGAGTTGAGAATTATTTTTCACCAGAAGACGGCAAAGTCATCGAACAGCGCCTTGTAGATTTGGTGAATGGCGCAACAACATCCGTGCGCGTGATGGCCTTCAGTTTTACGGTGGAGGAACTCGCCAACGCGATGATAAGCCGCCACAACGCCGGGGTGGATATTATGGCCCTGTTTGAGCAACGTGGTAGCCTTCAAGGGGCGATGCGCCCATTAGGCTGTGCAGATATCCCGGTCAAACAGGATGGTAATCCACAGACCCTCCATCACAAGGTCATCATTATTGACAACCAGATCGTCGTAACCGGATCGTTTAACTTTAGCAAGAATGCCATCGAGCAAAATAGCGAAAACATGCTCATCATTTATGATGCACAACTGGCCCAACAATATACGGCACAGTTTGATAAGCTCTACAACGATTCGCGGGCCGAGGTGCCAACCGCAGCTGATTTGAATTGTTCCTAATTTAAAGAAGGGGGTTTTTATGGCGAATTGTGAAGCAATCATCGTAGCCGATTCAGCAAATGTACGACTCCAACCCAATACCACCAGCGGCGTTGTTGGTGTGTTACGTCTCGGCAACCGTGCCCCAGCCCATCAAGTGACCGACCCCGATGCCCAAAATTTTCGATGGGTCAAAGTCACCGTTCCGGCGAATGGTCTACAGGGATGGGTGCGCGGCGATTTGGTGCAGTTAAGTGGCGATTGCGCAGATTTAGGAACACTGAGTACCACCGTTTCTCCATCCACCACCACCACCACTACTACCTCTACGACGATGACCCCGACCCAACCTGTTGTATTGACGGGGGATTGTCTGGCCGATGTCGCGGTGGCGGCAGCGAATGTGCGGCGCGAACCGACCAGCGCGAGTGGCGCATTAGGTATGATTTTGCGGGGGACAAAATTTGCGGTGAAATCGGTTTCGACCCCCGACAGCGGCGGTTTTCGTTGGTTCGGCTTCGATTTTCAGGGCCAGACCGGGTGGATACGTCAGGATTTGTTACGCACAACGGGTGATTGCCTAGACCCTGCCAGCCACGAAACGCCCACTCCACCGGATAACCCAAACACCGATACTACGCCTTCACCCACACCTAGCGGGATATGCCAAGCCGTAGTAGGGTTGCCCAAAATAAATGTACGGACACAGGCCACCTCGGGATCGGGCTTGGTGGGTACGGCAACTACCGGTGAAACCATGACCGTCAAAGAAGTGACCGCCGCCCAAGCCGATGGTTTCCGCTGGGTGAAGGTAGATTTTCAAGGAAAAGTAGGCTTCGTCCGGTCAGACTTGGTAACACTCACTGGCGACTGCGCGAAACTCACTGGGGACGACCGACTGCCTGCCCCCGTCGCGGCGACCATTACACAAGGCTTCAAAACCGGGCATCCCGGCATGGATTTTGGCTCAACGATTGGCATGGAACTGCGGATTGCTGCCCCGGCGATGGTGGTTAGGGCGCATCCCTGTACTAAATGTACGGCCCAGCAACCCAATATTAAACCCAAGAACGATGCGGAGCGCAGTCAGATTTTCTCCGACCCGGGTTGGGGCTTTGGTTATGGCAACCACATTATTATCCGCCATGAATTTCAAGACCTGCCCCGTTCTACCCAAGAACAGGTGCTGCTGAACGGAGGCAAGACAACCCACGCCGTATTTGTTTTATACGCCCATCTGAGCCGTATGGACGTGCAGATCAATCAAAAAATTGCCGCCGGGGCAATGATCGGCGCAACGGGTCACACCGGAAACTCAACCGGCCCCCATCTTCATATCGAAGTGGCTTTCGGTAGCGATTGGAGTGTCGCCAAAAAAGTTCACCCGATGATACTGTTTGCCGTGCCGAACATAACCAGCTAGTCCACCAACTCGCTCATTCGATAAGTTGGTTTTTCAAACAGGGCGCGTATCTCACCAAGATGGCGCTCTGTTTCTTCAATCCCGGCAGTCATCGGCCCTTGCACATCCCGAAAATCCAACGACCCATAATCATTGACAGCAGGCCGTAGAAGGACATGGGGAGCATGATGATTAAGCCGTTCCTCGTGTAAATGCCACGCCATGACGCGAGTCGCCCGCCATATCGAAGCCAACATACTCGGTGTTCTGGTTTGCAGACCCGCACTGCCCACCAATCCAAAAGGCAGTTGAAAACCCATAATCGCGCTCATCGGGTCAATCCAAGGCGTTTCGACTTCCAGCGGCGGATAGACATCGACTGCAATCACCCGTTCCGCGCCGTGTTCAAAGGCGATATGGGTCGCAAGGCTGTCAATTACCCCACCATCCAGCAACTGCATTCCATCAATCTCGACAGGTGGAAATACCGCAGGCACAGCACTCGTCGCTAACAAAGCGGGAATCAGCAACCCTTCGGTAATGGGCACTTCACGCCCATTAACCATATCTACCGTCATGACGGTGAGAGGAATTTTCAGATCGGCAAAAGTCTTGTTTTGTAACACTTCATTCAGTTGAATTTCAATATTCCGCTGACGAGCACGGGCACTAAACAGATTCATACTGAACAGAGTCGTTCCCCGCAGTGAGGCCAGTCGTTTGGCTAATTGGTGGGGTGAAACGCCAAAAGCGAACAGCGCCCCGATGATGCCCCCCATGCTCGTGCCGACAATCAAATCAATTGGGATATGCTCACGCGCCAATACTTCTAACACCCCAATATGAGCCAAACCCCGGCTTCCCCCCCCGCCTAAAACCAAGCCTATTTTGGGTCGCACGCCCAATCCTCCTTTTTATTGATGTTCCTCAATCAACAGACGACGCAGCACTTTACCAATAAATGATTTCGGCAGTTCCTCCCGGAATTCAATATCCCACGGCACGGCATAGGCATCTAGGCGACGGCGGCAAAGTTCTAATAATTCCTCTTTGCTTAGGCTTGTCCCCGGACGTGGAACAACAAACGCTTTTACTTTTTGTCCATTGCCGACAACACTGGTCACCCCAACAACTGCCGCCTCGAGGACTTTGCTGTTTTCATAGAGAACTTCTTCAACATCGCGGGGGTAGACGCTGTATTCGCCCGCCATAATTGTATCGCGTTTGCGGCTGATAATTTGGAAATACCCATCGGTATCCATAACCGCCACGTCGCCCGTATATAGCCAACCGTCTTTGAGTACCGATTCGGGATTCTGTTTGGTATTGTCCTCACCCCAATAACCCGGCATCACCTGTGGCCCGCGCACCACCAATTCACCAATTTTGCCGGGGGACACATCTTCACCCGTTACCAAGTCTACAATCTTGGCATCGGTATTGGGAATCGGAATACCAATCGAACCGACTTTGCGCACACCCAGCAGCGGATTGGCATGAGTCACGGGGCCGGCTTCAGTTAAGCCATACCCTTCGACCAGATGTCCGCGTGTCAATTTTTCAAACTCCTCTTGGACTTCGACAGGCAGGGGAGCTGAACCGCTGATACAGGCCTTGATACTGGATAGCCCATAGGATCGCACATCCGGCGCATGATTGATGGCGGTATACATGGAAGGCACACCGGGGAAGATCGTCGGTTTGTATTGTTTGATTGTCTCTAAGACCTGATGCAATTCAAAAACGGGCAGCAAAACAATCGTCGCAGCCATCGCTATCGGGATATTCATGGCGGTCGTCATGCCATAACTATGTAAAAATGGCAGCACGGAGAGGAAGGTTTCTTGCCCATATTGAATATCCGGCACCCAATGGCGCGTTTGCAGCGCATTCGCCACTAGATTGAGATGGGTCAAACACACTCCTTTGGGTTCATCTACCGTCCCGCTAGTAAACAAGATCGCCGCAAGGTCATTGTAGTTTACCTTGACCTTTGGTTCGGTCTTGACGGCGTCTGCCATCAATAGGGCCATGTTATGCCCCAACAGTGCCAACTGTGCCTCATCTTTCGCGCCGTGTTCTTCACCCCATCGTGATAGCAGGCGTTTGTAGACATGCCCCGATACGGCATTGCGAATATCGGCAAACACGATGGATTTGAGGGTCGTATTATCTTTGGCGGATTGCGCGAGGCCTATAAAATCATTGAGTGTGACCAAAACTTTCGCTTGGGTGCGTTGGATTTTTTCGACAATTTGAGCAGTATTGGCATCGGGGTTTGGCATAACAACCACCGCACCAACTTTCAGAGTCGCATAATAGGCAATAATCATTTGCGGGATATTCGGTAGCACCAGCATAACCCGATCTTTTGGCTGCACCCCAAGCCCAATTAATGTGTGGGCAAATTGGTTGACCTGCTCATTCAACTGGTGATAGGTCAAGACCGTGCCATAAAAGATGATGGCTTTCTGTTTGGGCAACCAATCAGCGGCACTCTCCAAAAATCGGTGAACGGGTTGGCGCGGAATCGGAATGGTGCGGGGTAGGTCTTTATGATAGCTGGCTAGCCATGGACGGCGATTAGCGATTTCTAAGGTTTCCGTACCAATCGAGCGCCATGATTTACGCTGGCTGTTTTCTTCGATAAATCGCTCAATCGAACGATTGACCGCATTGTGCCGTTCCAGCTGCACTTTGTGTTTGGCCGCCCCAACATCATAGATTTCTGCGCCGGGAACCATCTTGCCGACTTCTTCAAACACGGCACGCGGGAAATAGGTATCCCTTTCACCCGTGATAATCAGCGTGGGGGTCGTGATGTTACGCAGTAGAGGCCACCCCTGCCAGCGGCGCATATTATTTGCCATCATGCGTTTCATTACATGAATTTCGGCATTCCAGCGCGGGCGATAATCCCAGACCAGCCGATACAACGCGGTGGGGACACGATTTAACATGGCAGCGGCGCGGGGCAAGGGATATTCCCCAGCAGTGGCAATTAACACCAGTTTTTCAAGGCGTTCGGGGTGGGCGTTGGCATATTCAACACAGATTGAACCACCAAAGGAATGACCGACTAAAACAAATTGTTGGGGCAGGCCAAGCATTTCGACAATGGTGTGCAAATCCTCGACCATCTCGACCATTGTATATTGGGAATAGGGCGCATCACTTTGCCCATGTCCCCGTAAATCCGGCACAACCACGCGGTAATCCCGTGCAAAATAATTAACTTGATATTCCCATGTCTCGGCACAGCCAGCAAAACCATGTATGAACAGGATGGTCTTATCTACGCCCTCAGGCCATAGGTCAATCACACTCAGGTTCGCGCCAGAAATCCCCCGAATTGGCACGTCAATGCGATACAAATCAAAATCGAGTTGAATCGCGTCCCGCTTAATCCCGCGTAGTTTTTTTTTCATCCCCGTAAACTCACTTCCACAAATAGGTTTTTATTTTGTACCCCATTATAAACCAACATCGTCTTTTGACAGTGCAGCCTAGACTGCGGCAAAATGAGAGTGGGATTTAATTATCATCGGGAAGGGGATTGACCGTGCCCTATCAGCGTGAAGAAATGGTTACTGCCAGCGAAGTTGCCCGCTATGTTTACTGCCAACGCGCATGGTGGTACGATCACGAACAAATCCGGGCTGGGAGCTTTAAGCGTCATACACGAAGCAAAGGTCGAGTGGGCAAGGGGCAGGTCAACTTTAATGGACAATATGCCGAACGCCTCAATCGTCAATTGGTATCATATGACTTTGGGGTGACGGGTCGGCCCGATTATGTCATTGACCATGACCAACTACCTGTGCCTGTTTTACGCAAAATGGGACGCGCTCCTGAAGCACCCTATGACAGCCATGTCGCCCAAATATTGGTGCATTGTTTATTGATAGAGACGACCCTGCGCGTGCCCCCACCCTATGGCATTGTGCGCTATAACGACCGAACATTTGAAGTGGATTATGACCCGCCTGCCTATGATGCCTTGATGCACCTGCTACATGAAATTCGGGCTGAAAAACAACAGACCTCAGCCCCCCATCGTTCCCATGAAATTCGACGGCGCTGTTTTGGATGTGGTCATCAAAACATGTGCCAAGAGTCGCTAGTACCTAGTGATTAGCGCACAAACGTTGCCGCACGGCCCTCCAGAGCATCGTCAATCCGTTCGCGGTGATGATCCATCAAGTCGAGATCAGCAATTTCATCAGGCGTGAAATAGCCAAATTCGGACACCTCGCTATTGAGGGTCAATTTGCCGCCAACCACATCTACCGCGAAACTGTGGGCCACCAATTGGACGCGGTTGCCATCTTGATACTGGATGATGCGGTGCGGGGTAGAATAGACCCCAATCAACCGCAGCACCCGCACATGTAACCCGGTTTCCTCAAATACCTCGCGGATACAGGTTTCAGATAGGCTTTCACCTGCCTCCATCGCACCCCCCGGCAAGCACCATCGTCCATTATCGGTGCGGCGGGTCAAGAGGATTTTCTCGCCCACCTCATCATAAATAACGGCTGAACAGCCAACCATAAGACGGGCTTCTGCACCGATACGTTCGCCCTCAATAATTTTTGCCATATCCCCTCCCTTATGCCTTCCCCAACCGCGCCAAAATCATACGCGGCAGATGACTTGCCTCTTTGACTTTCAATCCAAAGGCCAGAGCAAAAAAACTACCCGCACCAATAACAATGCCGCCTATCAGTTGGCTTAGCACCGGAAGTTCATCCCTTAGCATCAGCCAAAGATAGATCAACGCCACCATGCCGAGAGCCGCTAAACCAGTGCGACTGGCGGTTTGCAGAACAGGGCGTGGATTCAGCGATGGGATTTTGCGCCGCAGCCATAACCACAACGTCAGGCTTTCAAGGGCCGTCGCCAAGCTGTTGGCAAAGGCTAATCCAGCATAGGGGCCATGCGAAAAAGTATCCGCGCCAAGGCTTTCAAAAATCTGCACAAAGATCAGGCTAAACACCACATTCAGCAGCATCGCTACGCCGCCGACAATCACAGGTGTCCATGTGTCGTGCAGGGCATAGTAGGTGCGGGCCAAAATTTCGAGGGCGGCGTGACCCATCAAGCCAACCGCATAAAACACTAAGGCCCATGCCGTCGCGGATGTGTCTGCACTTGTCCATTTGCCACGCTCAAATAATATCTGCACAATCGGCACGGATAAAATCATCATACCCAATCCAGCCGGGATGCTTAGAAAGAGCACATTGGAAAGGGCATTATTAAAAGTGCGCTGAAATCCAGCCTCGTCTTTTTGGGCATAGAGGGCTGAGAGGGATGGAAAAACGGCTGTTCCGACACTCTGCCCCAAAACTCCCAAGACGGTAAACATCAAGGCGAACGAGGTTTGAAGGGCGGTAATGCTGCCACTGACCATCGCGCTGGCAAGGGCAATATTGACCCAAAAATTAACCTGTACCACCATCAGTCCAATTAGGCGCGGCCCCATCAGTTTGAGAACTTCGACCACACCGGGGACTTGTAGATTGGGCAGGATTTGCAGATGGAGATTCGGCAGACGGAACAGCACCGGAATCTGCACCGCCATATGGAATCCCGCCCCAATGACGACACCCCATGCTAGGCCACGAATACCCATTGAGGGAGTCAAAAAAATCGCGCCAAAAATGATGCCGATGTTGTACATACTAGGCGCAAGGGCCGGGCCAACAAAATGCTGATGGGCATTGAGAATCGCCATCAACAGACCCGATATGCCAAAAATCACTACCGTGACCAGCATAATTCGCATCAATTCAACCGTAAGGGATTGAGTGGCATGGCTGGCTTCGGGGAGGAGCAAATATTCGACTAAGGGGGTGGCGAAAATATACCCTACAATGGCGCTCAGGCTGGCGGCAAATGTCACAAATGTCAGGGCGGCGCTCGCCAAACGCCACGCCCCTTTAATGTCATCCTTGTTCAAAAACGTCGAGAATACCGGGATAAAGGCCGACCCCAATGCACCACCCGCCACCAAAACGAATAGGGTCTCTGGTAAACGCAGGGCGGCATAAAACGCATCCAGTTCCCGGTCTGCCCCAAAGGTTGAGGCCAAAACAATCTGGCGTACAAGGCCCAAAATGCCGCTTAGGACAAACGAGGCCATGACCACGATCGTTGCCAGCGCAATTTCTCGCCCAGACAGTGCCCGTCCGGCCTTATCCGTATGATTTTCTGTAGAAGGTGTTAAGTTCGTCATGGGCGGGAGTGTATAGCAGGTAGGGGCAAATCGTCAACATTGGCACACCAACGGATCTTAAAACTTAAACACGGTTAAGTTTCCCGGATAGTCGGGGTTAATTTGCTGGTTAACGAGTGCCATTGTGACAGATTTCGCCGACCCGTATACTGTCAAAGTGAATTTTGGTACAAATGCAGTCTCAAGGATATTCGATTAACCCAATGTTTCGCCCACGTGCCGTCCTCAGTTGTGCAATTTTCGCCGCCGCCATCGTCGCGATCATCTTCCCGCTTCCCGGCCAAGACACCGCCCATCTATTGACCACTGCCGAAGCCAATGACAATACGTTGGTGATTGTTACGACAGGTGACGCGGCTCTGTTGACACCGCTGGTAGCCGAATTTGAGGCCGTGATTGAACAAACTATGCCTGACAGCGGCGTAAAAGTTCGCGTCGAACCAGTGACGGCGGATGGTCTGGATTCCGATGCGCTAAAAGCTATGCACGCCGATCTGCTGCTGGTTGCAAATGTCGCCGATTTGGTCGGGGTGATGCAAGCGCAATCCCTTGATACCCTGCCTACGGATGCTCTGTGGAATGTTTTGCCGGATTATGTTGACCCCGCCGGACGCTGGATGGGTTTTTCTGGCAATCTGGATGGCGATCAACTCAATATTAGCGCGTTGGCAATGGCCCAATCCTCCAATAGTAAGCCGCTGGCGGAATTATTTGTCGTGACGGTCTACGGAATGCGCTTACAGCGGATGATGGTCGAAAACAGCGCGGTCTATTCCTTGCTGAGCTTTGGCGTCGAAGCCCCAACGGGTCAACCTGCCTTAGAATCGCTTACCGCCCCCCGTTATGCCCAAATTTATGACAGTGACAATTTCTACCGCCAGACCGAGAATTCTTCAGGTACAATAGCCTCCACTCATTGAGGCATACCTAAAGAACTGGTCATGGATTGGAATAAAATACTCCCGGTCATCATTTCAATTGGGGTTATCATCCTTGTCGCCATAGTGCGGCAATATTCGCGTACCCTTGCCGCCATCACGGCCACCATGCCACTGAATGTCCCACTGGCCCTGTGGATAGCCTATAGCGCCGAAGACACCAGCCGCGAAAAATTAGGTGAATTTAGCACGGGCTTGTTTATCGGGATTATCCCCACCGTCATTTTTATTGGCGTCGCGGCTCTAACGGTGAATACCGGATGGTCATTTGGCCCGGTTCTCGTCACCAGTTACGCATCATGGGGTTTTACGCTGGTTCTATTGTTGGCAGCCCGTCATTTTCTCACCCTCTAAATCTTATGCAACAAACCACACGCCGCTCATTCCGCCAACCTCAATGGGGCATTATTGGGCTGGGGTGCATCAATCTTGGTCTCGTGGTTTTGTTAGCACTCCCGCTAGTCTATCTCATCATGCGTGCCACCTCCGACCCTACCGATGGATGGGCATATATTACCCAAGCCAGCAAACTGCGTGTGTTGTGGAACAGCATTTCACTCGCCGGAGCAGTCGCCTTAACTACCACCCTGATCGCCGTGCCGCTGGCATGGTTGGTGGTGCGAACGGATTTATACGGCAGACGCTGGTGGACAATTCTTTTGACTGTGCCACTGGTGATTCCTTCTTATGTGGGAGCATTCGCGCTCATCGGGGCATTGGGGCCAAAAGGCATGGTGCAAGGCTGGCTGGAAGATTTTGGAGTCGAACGCCTGCCGAGTATCTACGGATTTGGGGGGGCGTGGCTCGCCATTAGCCTATTTTCGTTCCCTTACGTCTTCTTGAGTGTACGGGCTGGGTTGCGCGGCCTCGATCCCCAACTGGAAGAAGCATCGAAAATGTTGGGGCAAGGTACGGTGAGAACATTTTTTAAGATCACCCTGCCTCAATTGCTGCCCTCAATTCAAGCAGGGGTGCTGTTGGTCATTCTCTATACCCTCAGCGATTTTGGGGCGGTGGCGTTTATGCGCTTCAATGCCCTGACCCGCGACATCTATATCCAAAATTCGCAGTCGTTTCGTAATAACCGGGTGGCGATGTTGGGGCTAGAATTGGTCATTTTGGCGGCGCTGCTGCTATTGATTTCCCGCCGATTAGAGGGCAATGCCAAAGCCTATCACCGTCAAAGTAACCGCAAAAATTCGACACGGGTACGTTTGGGTAAATGGCAAATTGCCGCCCAGTTATTTTGCGGCCTGATTGTGCTGCTGGCTCTGGTCGCCCCGATTGGTGTGACAGTCTATTGGCTCATCAATGGCTTAGAGCGTGGCGAGACATTTAACGAACTGCTTGGCCCGTTGCAGCGTTCCATGCGCTTGGCGGGAATTACGGCAGGCGTGGCAGGGCTTGTCGCCTTGCCGCTGGTGATTATGCAAGTGCGCTATCCAAGCCGACTGTCGCGTGGGCTTGGGTTCGGAGCGTATGTGGGTAATGCGCTGCCGGGGGTGGTGGTGGCGATTGCACTGGTATTCTTTGCCACGCGCTACGTTTTTGAACTCTATCAAACCCTGCCCCTGCTGATTTTTGCCTACTTGGTGCGCTTTTTGCCGGAGATGCTTGGCCCGCTGCAAGCCTCCATGTTGCAAGTCAATCCGCATATCGAAGAAAGCGCCCTGACATTGGGGCGAAACCGACTGCATGTGCTGGCAACCATTACCGTACCGCTGGTGCGTTCGGGCTGGGTGGCCGGGGTAGCCCTCGTCTTTTTGACGGTTATGAAAGAACTACCTGCTACTCGTATCCTCGCCCCGATTGGCTATGACACGCTGGCAACCCAAATCTGGTCAGCCACCCAAGAGCTATTTTATGCCCGTGCCGCCGCGCCGTCGCTCGTATTGGTGATTGTTTCAGCCCTATCGCTCATTTATATCCTTGAACCCGAAAATGACTAATTTACCAACTCCCGCCCTTGTTTGTGAGCGTGTGTCCAAGACGTTTGGCAAAACCGCCGCCGTGCGCGATTTGACTTTTACCCTCGACCCCGGTCAATTTTTTGCGCTGTTGGGGCCAAGCGGCTGTGGTAAAACAACTTCGCTGCGGCTGATGGCCGGCTTGGAAACCCCAACCTCCGGCAAAATTGAAATCGGGGGGCAGATGGTGGCGTCGGAAAACACATGGCTGCCTCCCAATCGGCGACGGGTGGGCTTGGTGTTCCAAGATTACGCTTTGTTTCCGCATCTGGACGTGTGGCGCAACATCGCCTATGGGTTGGATGGGGCACGCCAATTCAAGAAACAGCGCGTCGAAGAAGTCTTGGCTCTGGTCGGATTAGGTGGTATGGAAAAACGAATGCCGCATCAACTATCGGGTGGTCAACAGCAGCGGGTGGCCCTTGCACGCGCATTGGCTCCTGCCCCAGCGATTATGCTACTCGATGAGCCATTTTCCAATCTGGATGCCGCCTTACGAGCGCAGGTACGCGAAGATGTGCGACAGATTTTGAAATCGGCAGGTATTAGCACCGTACTCGTCACGCATGACCAAGAAGAAGCCCTTAGTTTAGCCGATGTTGTCGGGGTGATGTTCGACGGGGCATTGGTACAGGTCGCGCCCCCGCCTGTGCTCTATCAATCGCCTGCTTCGGCTGCGGTGGCCCGATTTGTGGGAGACGCCAATTTGATTATAGGCGAGGCCGATGGCGATACGGTGCAGTGTGCACTGGGACGGCTACCGCTACAAAATCCAGTGCGGGGTCAGGTGGAAATCATGATTCGGCCCGAAGCGGTGCTGCTGGAATCAACCCATGTAGGCCATGCGGAAATTATCAGCACAACCTATTTTGGACATGACCAAATGATACTGCTATGTTTGGCAAATGGCGGGGAAAACTTTCGGGTAAGATTGGGGCCGAGCGAACATTTTGCACCCGGCACCCACGTCAATGTCGTTACGAAAGCACCGGTGCTGGCTTATTCTGTTTAATCAGATATTCTGCCACTAGTCGCGCTTCGGCGTCGCGGAACTGCATGGTATATAACTTGGCATAGAGTCCATTTTGCGCCATCAATTCATCGTGTGTCCCCGTCTCGACAATCTGCCCTTGATCGAGCACCACAATACGATTGGCGACCTTGACCGTACTCAGACGGTGGGCAATCATGACAGTGGTACGACCCTGCATCACGCGCTCTAACGCCTCTTGCACCAACGCCTCGGACTCGTTATCGAGCGAGCTGGTGGCTTCGTCTAGCAACAAGACACGCGGATTTTTGATAATGGCCCGCGCAATGGCAATGCGTTGACGCTGTCCCCCACTTAATTTTACGCCGCGTTCCCCCACGATCGTCTGATAACCGTCGGGAAAACCTACAATAAAATCATGCGCATTGGCGGCTTTGGCGGCATCAATGATTTCAGCTTCCGTTGCATCCAACCGTCCATAGGCGATGTTGTCATAGATCGTGCCGCCGAACAGGATGGTTTCCTGTGGAACCATGCCGATTTGCTGGCGTAGGCTTTCCTGCTTGATGGTACGCAAGTCTATGCCATCAATCTTCACGGTATTTTCGGTGGGGTCATAGAAGCGCGGAATGAGATTAAAGACCGTGCTTTTGCCTGCACCCGTCTGCCCAACCAACGCGACAATCTCACCGGGGGCAATATCGAGACTGATATTTTTCAAGACGGCGATGCGTTCATCATAGCTGAATGAGGTATTGTCAAAGGTGATGCGCCCCGCGATATGCGGCATATCTTGGGCATCTGGGGCATCGGTGATGGTAGGGGTAATATCCAGAATTTCAAACACCCGCGTGACCGCCCCAATCGCAGTGCGAAATTCGGTATAAAGCCCTGCCAAACTGCCCAAACTCGCCGCGATGCTAATGCCGTAAATCAAAAACCCGCTGATTTCTGGCAGTGTCAGGCGACCCGCAATCACTTCACGACCCCCGAACCACAAAATCGCCGCGATAGAGCTAAAACCTAAAAAGGCCATCGTTGAACCAAATAGGCCGCGCAGCATCACCAAGCGCATGGATTGGCGGAAGGTGCGCTGCATGGCGGTTTCGTAGCGATTGACCTCATAATTTTCGCGGGCAAAACTCTTGATGATACGGACGTTCTGCAAGCCTTCTTCGGCAACGGTGGTGGCGGCGGCTAATTCGTCCTGCACTTTGGTACTGAGGCGTTCAAAGGGCCGACCAAACACAATCGCAATGACCATCAGCGCTACAATCAATATCAGCACAAAGCCTGTCAGCGAGGGGTTAAGGGCAAATACCACGATGATTGACCCGGCCAGCGTAATTAGATTATTAATCAGGCTGGTCACGCTGTTGGTCAGCACATTTTGGACTTTGGTCACGTCGTTCGACATGCGCGACACAATTTCACCCACCCGCCGATTGGCATAAAACTCAAGGGAGAGCTTTTGCAAATGGCGGTACAACTGGGTACGCATGTCGAGGACGATTTTTTCGCCGATATACGACAGCATATAGGTTTGGACAAAATTGAGGGCGGCAGAGATGAAAAATAGGGCGGTTAATGCTCCCGCCAGTGTATTCAATTTGCTGTAACTGGCATCGTTTAATACTGAGTCTAGCAGCCGCACAATAACCAATGGAAAGCCAACATTAATCACACTCGTCACAGCTAGGGTCACTAGCACAATCGCCATACGTCCCCAGTGCGGTCGGAGGTAGCCAAGTAATCGGCGCCAACTCACTGAGCGCACGACTTCCGAGAGCTTTTCGCGGGGTTTAGCCTCGGTGGATGAGGGTGTTTCAGGTGTGGAGGTCATAAAATTGGGAGTCCTCAAATTCAGAATCTACGATGTTTAACATTACACCATACGTGTTAGAAATAGATTGGTTTCTTATGACATCTTGGTGAAGCTGTCAACAATCGCCACTTGACAATTAAACTGGTTCGGCAATAAAATTTACTAATCAGTAGAAATTCTACTTCTAAGTAAACCAAGATTCCAGAGGCAATACGGTGTCCTATAAAGAACGGGCCAAACGTCAGCGCGAAGCCGATATTTTGAAGGTCGCTAGTGAGTTGATGAACGAGCGCGGTTTTGCCAATTTCAACATGGATGAGTTGGCGGAGGCTGTCGGCGTCTCGAAGCCAACCTTGTATCAACATTTTGCCAGCAAGGATGAACTGTTGGTGCGGGTGGTGCTGCAAGGCCACGATGAAATTGAAGAACTCCTTGATACTCCCCTTTCAGGCACGGCCCTTGAACGCATTGAGATGGTGATGCGGATGATGCTGCAACGGCGACATATCGGCAAAGGGGCAATGGCAAACTTTGGCCTTGTATTCCCAATCTTGAAGGCCAGCCCACTTTTTAATGAACATCAGGTCCGCCTCCGCAGCCGTTTATATGCCCTTGTAGAGAGTGCCAAACAGAATGGTGAAATCGTCAACACCTTACCAACGCCCTTGATCGTTAGCGCCATGTTTGTACTGCAAGGGGCGGTCAGTGAACACCATATGCCAGAACGAGCCAATTGGACGGAAGTAGAAACGGCCCAAATGGCGGAAAACGTGATTCAACTTTACCTGCGTGGGATCACCCCGCGTTCTTAATATTCATCGCCCAACCGAGGAGAAGATAATTTGCAAGGGCAGGCAGCACAGAATTGGGGAGGGAGCCGTCCCGGAGGCGGTTCACCAAAAACGGGCCGAGGCAGTTTGGGGCGTGCCATCCGCTATCTTGCCAAACAGCGTCGTTCAACACTCATCGCTTATGGCGCATTGTTGTTTGCATCGCTGGCACAATTAGCCGTGCCGCAGTTGGTCGAAAACATGACCGACGCCATTACCAACAAACTGATGGCGGACGGCATCTTAAATTTGCCGGCAGAAGCCCAAGCACCAGCCGCACAACAGGCCGGTGAGACTGTTAGCCAACTGCGTGATTATCAAAGCGGGGCGGAAAATGCACTGCTCGCGGCAGGGGCCTTCATTGTCCTATTTGCCTTCACACGCGGGTTATTTTCGTTTGTACAGGCGTATATGGCCGAAAAAACCTCGCAGGGGGTCGCCTTCGACTTTCGTAATGAGATTTTCAGCAAGATTCAGCGCCTATCTTTCAGCTACTACGACCAGAACCAAACGGGCCAGTTGATGATTCGTGCCACCGATGACGTGGAGAAGGTGCGTTTGTTCATCGCACAAGGCTTGGTGCTGACGGCTCAAGCGTTCATTTTGCTGATCGGCACGATCATCATTTTGCTGCTGACCAACTTCAAACTCACGCTGGTGGTTCTGCCGATTTTGCCAGTCGCACTGTTCGTGTTTATGCTGTTTGGCAAAGTCAGCCAGCCCCTCTTTGTGGAGTTCCAAATCAAGCTGTCACGGCTCAACACCATCCTGCAAGAAAATATGGCAGGCGTCAAAGTTGTCAAGGCATTTAATCGGGAAGCATTGCAGCAAAAACGCTTTGATGTCGCCACTGATGATTTATTTGAACAGGGCATGAAGGTTGCCCGCACATTCTCGCTACTGTTCCCCGTTATCTTCTTGATTTCGCAGGTCGGGCAGGTCGCTATTCTATACTTCGCCGGACGGCAAATCTTGGGTGGCACGTTGAATTTGGGTGAATATCAGAAATTCAGCCTCTATGTCATCTATATATTTTTCCCGCTAGGCCAATTGGGGTTCATCATTTCGTTGATGGCACAGGCCGGGGCTTCGGCAGATCGTATCTTCGATATTTTGGACACCGATAGCGACATCAAAAACAAGCCGGATGCCATCGAGTTGCCTGATATTCGTGGCAATGTCGAATTTCGTGACGTGACATTCCGTTATTTTCATTCGGGTGAACCCGTCCTGCGTAAAGTCAGCTTTAAGGCCGAACCGGGCCAGACTGTAGCTCTGTTGGGGGCGACAGGCAGCGGCAAAACCACCATCATCAACCTGATTCCGCGTTTCTATGACGCTAGCGAGGGAACTATCTTGATTGATGGACATGACGTGCGAGATGTCACCCTCGACAGCCTGCGTTCACAAATCGGGATTGTGCTGCAAGAAACCAATCTGTTCAGCGGCACAATTCGAGATAACATCGCGTTTGGGCGACCCCATGCCACTTTGGAACAGGTAATAGAGGCCGCCAAAGCCGCCGCCGCGCATGACTTTATCATGGCTTTCCCCGAGGGCTATGATACCGAGGTGGGTGAACGCGGTACGACGCTTTCCGGTGGTCAAAAACAACGGGTGGCTATTGCACGTGCCCTATTGCTCAATCCCAGTTTGCTGATTCTGGACGATTCGACCAGCAGCGTGGACTTGATGACTGAATATCACATCCAAAAGGCACTGGATCGGTTGATGAAAGGCCGTACCAGTTTTGTGATTGCCCAACGCATCACAACGGTCTTAAACGCCGACAAAATCCTCGTCTTAGATAAGGGCGGTATCGTCGCAGAAGGTACCCATGCCGAGTTGATGGAAACCAGCCCCATTTACGCCGAAATCTATCATTCACAGTTGGTTGGCGACGTTGAGATTGACGAAGCAACCGCACAGGAGGCACAGAAAACATTATGATGGGGGGAGGTCTGGATGGCGCTCGCCGTATCATGAGTGGTGAGCAGCTTAAACCGCGCAAAGTACGCGCAACCCTGCGGCGCTTCGGCTATTATTTCAGCCGTCATTGGCAGGGCGGCGTGGTCGCCTTGGTCTTAATTTTCTTGTCCACATGGGCACAGGTAACTTCACCCGACTTGATTGGTCAAGCGGTGGACTGCTATTTGCTACCAAATAACGACGCCTGCTGGTATGCCGACGCCAATGTCGCCACCATGTCGAAGGCCGACAAAATTGCGGGCTTAGGCGGACTATCCGCGCTGCTCTTGGGGTTGTTTGTGGCGGCCTCGGTGATGCAGGGCGCGGCGTTTTTTGCGATGCGCTGGTCGGGCAATCATGCCCTACGTCACATTCGGCAAGATTTGTTTGGCAAGATTCATCGCCTGCCACTCAACTACTACAGTAAACACGAGGTCGGCAACGTCATGAGCCGCCTTACCAACGACACTGATACCATCAATCAGGCCCTCAGCTTTGCCCTAATGAGCGTCATCAGCGGCACATTGCTGATTATCTGGATTGGCATCAAGATGCTGCGGGCCAATGTCCCCTATGCGCTGGTGAGTCTATCCGTCGTGCCGATTATGTTCGTCGCAACGGCGTATTTCTCCAACCAAGCCCGCAAAGCCTTCCGCAAGAGTCGGCAGGAAATGGGCAGTGTCAACGCCGACCTGCAACAGAGCATTGCCGGAGCGCGTGAGGTGCAAGCCTTCAATCGTGAGAACGCGACCATCGAGCAATTTAAGCGGGTCAATGCCGCCAATCGTGATGCCAATGTTCGCGCAGCCGCCTTTACCAGTGCCTTAAATCCCATGTTGGAAGCGCTGGGGTATGTAGCAGTGGCGATCGTTGTGGTGGTCGGTGGTTTTTCGGTTTTGCGAAATGAGGCCCTATTAGGAACATCGGTCATCTCAGTCGGGACGATCATCATGTTCCTGCAATATGTCCAACGATTTAATCAACCTGTCCAGCAAATCGCGGTGTTGTGGACCAATATCCAGAGCGCCATCGCAGGTGGAGAGCGTATTTTTGAACTGCTGGATGAACCGATTGAAATCGAGGACAAGCCGAACGCCATGCCGATTCCTTCAATCACCGGCAAGGTCGAATTCAAGAATGTGCGGGCCGAATATGAAAAAGGTCAACCCGTTTTGAAGGGCGTTAACTTCACTGTTGAACCCGGTCAGATGGTAGCAATTGTCGGGCCAACCGGGGCAGGCAAAACCACTATTATCAATTTGCTGCCACGTTTCTATGATGTCACCGAAGGGGCAGTATTGATTGATGGACACGACGTACGCGATGTAACGATGGCAAGTATCCGCCAGCAAATCGGCATCGTGTTACAAGATACCTTCTTATTTTCGGAAACGGTCATGGAAAATATTCGCTACGGGCGATTGGACGCCACCGATGAAGAAGTTATCGCTGCCGCCAAAATGGTGGAGGCCGATTCGTTTATCGAACGTTTGCCGCAGGGGTATCAAACCGTCTTGGGTGAACGGGGCAGTGGGCTAAGTCAGGGGCAGCGCCAATTGATTGCGATTGCGCGGGTAGCCTTAATGAATCCGCATATTCTGATTTTGGATGAAGCCACCTCCAGCGTAGATACCCGCACTGAACGCCTGATTCAAAAAGCCTTCGAGAATTTGTTGGCAGGCCGCACCAGCTTTGTGATCGCCCACCGTCTGAGTACCATTCGTAATGCAAATGTGGTTTTGATGATTAAGGATGGGGAAATCATCGAACGGGGCACGCATCGGGAACTGTTAGAACATCGTGGTGCCTATTATGAATTGTATATGAGCCAGTTCCGCCAAGAGGAAACTGCCGACACTGCTCCGGCTGTCGCCTAGCCTTAACCTGTGCTTGCATTTAGAGGCGTTTCCGCATATAAATAAATGTGGAAACACCTCTTTGTTTCTATAAAAATTCCCCCTCATGAAAAATGATTACAGAATTTGAATAGACATTTTGCTACAATGTCAACTTGTATAGTCAGATAGGTGGATTGAGTCATTTAAATGCCTTACTATAACGAATATGGGGAAGCGTTGGATAACAGCCAAACTTTAAAAATCGAGGTTATGGGACGTTGGATCGATAAAGAATGGATCGAAAAGCGGCCTGATGAAAAGTTGATCACGCTGCTAATCCCTGATTCATGTCTCCAACAAGAAGCCCTCAAAGATTTCGACAAGACTATGAATTTGCAGGGTGACTACCATTTTCGCGGAACTCAACCTATTGCGTGTTCGGTTGTGGTCAGCATCGCAGCCGCATCACTGCATACTGGAAAACTGACCGAAAAAACTGGCGCATTTATCTATACATTCGACCCCGCTGAAGAAGGCGGCAGCCCCGTTGAAACGCTGGTAATGGCTTCCTATTTCACCGATGACGGGCATGTGGTCAGCATCGCCTGTATTCCTGAAGCCTTTCTTGCTACATGGCTGGCTTTTGCCAACGAATGTGTGCGGCTGGCAAGCGCCTTGTCCCCGACCTCTCAAGTAATGATTATCGGCGGACGAGCGCCGTCATTTGTCCCCACCGTTGAATGGGACGATGTGATTCTGCCTGCCAAGCTGAAAAATGAACTGATGCAGGACGTAGAATCATTCTTTAGCACAGGCATTGAGGTCTACCGCCGTCTCAAATTGAAGCCTTTCCGTAAACTGCTGCTCGCGGGTGTCCCCGGCACAGGCAAAACCATGCTCTGCTCAGCCCTTGCCAGATGGTCACTAGGGCGTGAATATTTGGTTATCTATGTCTCTGGCGCAGATCGCTCCGGCTCATCTTTTTGGAAAATTGAGCAGGCGCTTTCGATTGCGGCGCGATCCAAAGTGCCGACCTTGATTTTGCTGGAAGAATTAGACGCCTATCTGCACGAAGAAGAAAAAGCGATGGTCTTGAACGTGTTGGATGGTGCAGAATCAGCCGAAAATGAAAAGGGTACATTGTTAATCGCAACGACCAATTACCCGGAAGCGATTGACGAGCGTATTTTGAAGCGCCCCGGACGACTCGATCGCATTTATATCATCCCCGAAACCCGTGAGCGAGAAGACGCGGAACGTATGTTGCAACAATATTTGGGGACGATGTGGAAAGAAGAGCATCGAACGATGGCCCATGAGTTGGTCGGTTATCCCGGTGCATTCATTCGCGAAGTGGCGGTTTATGCCCTGACGCAGGTCGCCTATGAAGATTTGCAGGAACTATCGCTTGAACTGTTAGAGCAATCGTTTGACCGTTTGCAAGAGCAGATTGAAGCCCGTGACGATTTCTTGACCAAACGCGCACGGGTCGGTTTTTCGTTCTAGACCTCATCTTCACCAAGATTTTGATAAGGGACGGCTAATGCTGTCCTTTTTTGTTTGTTGATGTCTAAAGAATCTTTCAACTATGGTCATAATCTACAAGAAGGCGTGTTACAATGGAAGGCAATACAGGGTAAGAATTGAGGGCCACCATGAAACTGTTTATCAGCTACAGTAGCCGTGATCGCGAAAAAGTGCGGTTATTTGCCGATGACCTCAAACAAATTGTGAAAGTTGTTTCCCACAATGAGGGCGGCGATGTATGGTTTGACCAAGAATTGATTGGCGGGCATGACTGGTGGGAAAACATTCTCAGCAAAATTCGCGCCTGCGATGTGTTTTTGTTTGTCATCACCCAAGAATCATTACGCTCTGATCCATGCCGCCTTGAATATACCTATGCCCACAGCCTCAATAAGCGCATTCTGCCTGTTTTGCTGGGGGATGGCGTTAATGTGACCCTGCTGCCCGAACCGTTACAGCGGATTCAGTTTGTGGATTATCGCAACCGAGGTTTGGATTCGTATCAAAGTTTATCTGGGGCAATGGCAAGTCTGCCCGCCGCCGTACCGATGCCTGATCCAATGCCCAAACCACCCTCCGCTCCCATTTCACCATTGGCTCAATTCCAGCAGCAGCTTGAATCGAAAAATCTAAGCCTAGAAGTTCAAACATCCTTGGTGTTTCAACTCAAGCAATATTTGGCCGATCCGCAATATACTGAATCGGCCCGCTATCTAATGATGGAACTCCGCAAGCATCCCGATACCCGTGCCCAGATTGCCGATGAAATCACCAATATTCTAAAAGATACGCCGCCACCACGTCCTAGCAGCGCACAGGGGTTTTCAGATTTGATGAATCGTGGCAAGGAAATGTTGCAGCCAAGACCAGCCAGCCAGCCGCCCCTCATCAATAAAACGGTGAATGTACAGCAACCACCCGCCAACCCGGCTCAATACGGAATGCCAATGGGAAATAACTTCCCATCACAACCCAAATCGAGCAGTGGCCTGATGGGGTGGTGGAGTAAGCAAACTCAAACAACTCAGATAGTGCTGGCATTGGTCGTACTTGGTATACTATCGTGCTGTTTGTGCTACTGTCTATATGCGTTGGCGATCTCAGGGTCTAGCAGTACGTACACCTACTAGGCAGTCGCCATTTCAACACTTAACACCGAAAGAACAAAATGTCTGATACGACTCAACTATCAAACGATCAACTGCGCGTTGCCATTTTTACCGAAACATTTTTGCCTAAACTCGATGGAGTGGTCACGATTACCTGTCTGACCCTTGACCATCTGCGCTCGATTGGGGCTGAGGCGATTGTTTTTTCACCGGGGAAACATGTTGAAAGCTATAACGGCTTCCCGGTGGTTTCCATCACCCCCGGCGTACCCATGCCGATGTACCCCGAAGTCACCATGTCTATTCCCATGCGAAAATCGCATCAACGGTTTGTTGAGTTCAACCCGAATGTGGTTCATTTGGCAAATCCATGGTGTGCGGGCTTGATGGGGATTCGTTTTGCTAAAAAGATGAACATTCCAATCGTGATGTCATTTCACACCCACTTAATGGAAATGGCAAAGTTCTATAAACTCGGTTTTCTGGAAAAGCCTTTGTGGGGGTTACATCGCTACTTCTACAAAAAAGCAGATTATCGGTTGGCGACCTCCAAACGCATCAAGGATGAACTTGAGGCTCATAATTTTGGCTCAACAGGGTTATGGCGGCGTGGGGTGGACAGCAAAGTATTTGCCCCTGGCTATGATGCGACCGAAACCCGCCGTCAATTGACTAATGGCAACCCCGATAAAACCCTCTTATTATTTGTTGGACGGGTGGCCCCTGAAAAACAAATTGAACAGATTCGCCCTGTCCTAGAAGCCCTTCCGAACACCCATCTGGCGATTGTTGGCGATGGCCCTTATCGTGAAAAACTCGAACAATTGATGGCAGGCACGCCGACCACATTTGCGGGCTATCTCAAAGGTGAGGCACTCAGTGCTGCCTATGCTGCCGCCGATATATTTGTTTTTCCGTCAGCTATCGAAACATTTGGTTTGGTGGTCGCCGAGGCAATGGCTGCTGAACTACCCGTTGTAAGTAGCCGCGTCGGGGGCGTGCCCGAAATCATTGAGTCCGGTGTCAATGGCTACATCTTTGAACCCAACGACATCAACCAAATGATTGCCTATGTAGGCGAGTTGGCAGAAAATCCCACCCTGCGTAAAGAGATGGGACAGAAAGCCCGCCAGTCCGTGCAAAACCTGACATGGCAACAAATTATGGACGACCTAGTAGCCGATTATCACCGCGTTATCGCTGAACATCGCAGTACCACCGCAGTTAATAACAAACTATCTACTGGCTGACAGTAGTAAAAACACAAATTTTAAAAATCTCGTAGTATTTCGGATACAATTAAAACATTGGCAACTCACGCTAGTGTTTTTTTGTTTAAAATGGTGGGAGGGAACTATGAGTAGCGAGCAACCCCCGGATGAATTTGGCTTCCCAGAGCCAGATGATGATGGATCGCAAAATAATGAACCCAAGAATGATCTGACACAAGGCTCTAACGGTGAAAAAATCAAGGTGGGAAGGATGGGAATGACATCATGAATGACGAGCATAACTTACCAGAAAACTGGAAAACTAAATATATCCCGACTGAAAACGCCCTTACATATGTAGGAGCACGGCGTCTGGAGGAGCTTAAGAACAACCTTAACCAAACAACCGATCACAACGATATTGCCATACTCCTCGAGACCATCAAAGAAACCATCCTCCAAACTCACTGGCTGCCCAAGCTGGTTTCATTGGTAGTAGAAACGGGATTGGCTGTCAGAAGCCCGGCTCAAAAAATAGGACGTATTGATATTTGGGAAGACATTGTTATTTTGTTATTCCATGTGATTCACGACCAGCTTAATACAATTGACGAGCGGAGTGAATATTTTAGACGCATCTTTGCAAGCCTTTCCGATTTCAAGGCAAACTCAAACTCCAAATTCCCGACAGAATCGGTGTTGCGCGAGTTGGCGGGCGAATACGGCATGGATGATTCAGATGATGCCGGTTGGCTTCCAGCGCGAGCCGCATTCATAAACGCGATTATTTTGGATTATCCGTTTGAGCGTGCTAGGGCAATGGCACATAGGGAATTGATCCAACTCGCCCGTAAAAACCACGATCATGCAACAGAGATGCGGGCCTATATTTCGAAGGCCCGTCTGTATGCTCGTGAAACCGACTATCGTAGGGCGATTGCATTAAGCCAACAGGCATTAGTCATTGCAGTGCGGATCAATGCTGAGCGGTTCTATAGTGATATTTTCGCCGAAATGATCACGGGTGCCATGATGGAATCCTGCAAGGCAAGTTTCGTAGAAGCGTTGTTTGCTGAATGGAAAAAACTACGTCCTCATCTGGAAACCAATGTCTACGAAAGTGCGCTTTTCCACCACCGACGTGGCAAATACTATTACGACTACAAAACTGATTTCCACCTTGCCGCGGAAGCATTTGAAAATGCCTATGAATGTGAGAAGATTCAGCAAAAAGCCGTCGCGCAAGCCACATGCCTATTGGGGGCAGGGATGTCCCAAACCAAAATGGGCAACTATGCAACTGCCCAAGACTACTATGAACATGCCCTGAATATTCATAAACGCGAGGGCAACGGGGAAATGGAAATATGGCTTCGTCATGCCATCGGGTGGAATGCAAAACTAAGTGGGGACGTTGAGACAGGCATCTTACATCTCGTCAACGCCTTGGAGCGTGCACAAGACTTACCTGCAACGCCTAACCTTGAGTGGATATGTAAAGGAATCAAGGAAGACCTCGACTCGTATCGACGTCTTCCCTGAACAGCGGATCGAGAATCAGCCACCGCAACCAGCACCGCTTGAGCCACCGGGAGGGCATTGCGGATCAGCCAGTACATTTTTGGGCCCCATGTTGAAGACCTTGGCGACATGGGTGCCCCCGTCCAAGCCAATGGACGTACCAGCAACGGTCATTAGGGTGGGAATTGCCAGCGACAGAACGAAAACGAGCGCGACTGCGAACAAAACGACTTTACGATTCATGAGTTGCCTCCACAAGTTTCACTTTTTATTGAAGAGGCAGTCTCACTTAGGCCTAAATTTGACTGCGATGGCTCTATCATGACATAATCGAGGACATAAATCTGTTCGCAGCGGACAAAAAACGGACTAGAAACGGACAGGTTTTGGTCAACTTGTCTGTTTGTTTTTTTGCGACAATTTGGAGGACGCGGGATAATTAAAACTTATCGTGCCCTTAGAAGTGTTTTTGAGATACAGATAGCGATGCCTCTTTCCCTATGATCCGCCTTCCTCGTCCTAAACTCATTAGTCAAGCACGTGCCTTAGACAACGTGATCGAACAACTTCAGGATGTTTCCCTTCTGGCGGTAGACACTGAATCGAATAGCATGTTCGTCTATCAGGAACAGGTTTGTTTGATTCAACTATCGGCCCGACGCAACGTGACCGGGGAGGGTGAAATACTTGATTTCATCATTGATCCGTTGGCGCTTCCTGATGTGAGCGTCCTAGACGAATTGTTTGCCAATCCGGCTATCGAAAAGATTTTCCACGCCGCCGATTACGACATCACCTGTATGAAGCGCGACTTTGGATTTGAATTCGTTAACATCTTCGACACCTATTTCGCGGCCCAAACGCTGGGATGGACGCGGGTAGGATTAAGTCCGCTGCTTGAAGAACATTTCGGTGTCATACTAGACAAGCGTTTTCAACAAGCCGAATGGCATCATCGGCCCTTGAGTACCGAAAAACTACAATATGCCCAGATGGACACACATTTTTTGCCTGCTCTACGGGATATTCAGTTAGCCGCGTTACAGCAATCCGGTTATCTGGAGGAGGCTCAAGAAGGATTCCGCGACCTTGCCAGTCTGCCCGCCGCCGATAGGTCGTTTGATCCGGATGGCTTCTGGCGTCTTAAAGGAGCCTATTTGCTGACAGGCTCATCCCTAGCGATTTTGCGAGAGCTTTATTTATGGCGTGAACAAACAGCCCAAAAACGGGATGTGCCCAGCAATAAAGTCTTATCGGATTCTGCTCTCGTGGATATAGCGACGACCGCACCTGTATCAACGTCGGCCCTTCAGCGAATCTCCGGCGTTACGAAACAAATTGTCAAACGTGAAGGGAAAGCCATCCTAGATGTGGTTGCTCAGGGCAAGAATCAACCACCGCCTCGACGCCACTCCCAATCGCGCACCGCACCAGATGTGATCGCGCGGTATGAGGCACTGCATACGTGGCGCAAGAAAAAAGCATTGTCCCGCGGAGTTGAAAGCAACGTCATCCTTTCCAAAAATGCTTTGTGGGTGCTGGCGATGCGACACCCGACTACTGATGAAGAATTAGCCGTGATACAAGAAATTGGCCCACACCGTCGTGCCAAATATGGCAACGAGTTATTAAACCTACTGAAAGGTGTTTAGGACTATGCAAATTTCGTTTCATGGGGCAGCCCGTACCGTGACTGGTTCGCAGCATCTAGTCGAAGTCAATGGCTATCGCCTGCTGCTCGATTGTGGGATGTATCAGGGCAAACGCAGCGAAGCCAATGAACGTAACCGCCGTCTGCCATTCGACCCGAAAACACTTGACGCGATGGTGCTTTCCCATGCCCATATTGACCACGCGGGCAATATCCCCACCCTCGTGAAGCGGGGTTATCAAGGGCCGATTTATGCCACGCACGCCACCCGCGACCTCGCAGCGGCCATGCTACCCGATAGCGGACATATCCAAGAAAAAGACGCCGAGTATGTCAACAAAAAGCATAAACATCGTGGGGAAGCTCCGGTTGAGCCGCTGTATACTCAACAGGACGCCTTTAACAGCCTGCATAATTTCGTCGGGATAAGCTATCAACAATCACGTGAAATTTTGGAGGGAGTGCATCTGACACTGGTAGATGCGGGTCATATGTTGGGCAGTGCGATTGTCATGTTGGATATTGAAGATAAAGACGCCGGACGGGATATTCGATTGGTATTTAGTGGTGATATTGGGCGGAAGGGATCGCCGATTTTGCTTGACCCCACCCCCATTGATTACGCCGATGTGCTGATTATGGAAAGCACCTATGGCGGACGGACACACGAACCCGTCGCCAATCTTGAGGTAGAATTTGCTGAATTGATTAACACGGTTTATCAAAAACAGGGCGTTTTGATTATTCCGGCCTTTGCGGTCGGGCGTACCCAGCAAATTGTCTATCTCATTCAAAAATTGCACAGCGCGGGCAAAATCCCGGTACTGCCCGTCTATGTAGATTCTCCGTTGGCGATTGATGCAACATCTGTTTTCCGGTTGCATCCCGAAGCCTATGATTCGGACGTGCGGGATTATATGTTGACCTATGGCGATGATGACATTTTTGGATTTGAAAAATTGGCCTACACGCGCCGCGTTGAGGACAGCAAAGCACTGAACGAAAAAAGCGGGCCATTTGTGGTAATTAGTGCCAGCGGGATGTGTGAAGCAGGGCGAATTTTACATCACCTTCGCAATCGCATCGAAGACCCCAATAACACAATCTTGATTGTGGGTTGGCAAGCGCCTGATACATTGGGCCGTCGGTTGGTAGATCATGTATCGCCCGTTCGTATTTTTGGCGAGGAATATAACGTCGGGGCGCAGGTGGTCAAAATGAACGGCTTATCGGGTCATGCGGATGGCAATGAATTAATTGACTGGGTAAAAGCGATGAAAAAGCCACCGCGCCGTACCTATCTGGTACATGGAGAGGTCGAACAGGCCAGTGTCCTTTCGCACCGCCTCAGTGATGAGCTTAATTTGGAAATGGTATCTATTCCAGATTTGCACGAACAAGTCCATTTCCCATGAAATATGCCTATTGATGGACAACAAAAGCCAGCTATGATTGGATGGCTCATTCATTTACCAAATATGAGGTACAGGCATGGTCAATATCCTTGTCTCCAACGATGATGGCATTTTTGCACCCGGACTTTATGCACTGGCAACCGCGATGTTGGATTTGGGTCGAGTTTGGGTGGTCGCCCCTGAAAATAATCAAAGCGCCAGTGGGCACCGCAAAACGCTGACCCGTCCGCTGCGGGCGGTACCCACCTATCAAGTTTTCCCGCCGGAAATCAAAGCCTTTGCGGTAGATGGCGCACCCTCGGATTGTGCCGCGCTTGCCGTAATGGGATTGATCGAGGAAAAAATGGATATCGTGGTATCGGGTATCAACAGCGGCGCGAATTTGGGGCAAGATTTGACCTACAGCGGAACCGTCAGCGTAGCACTCGAAGCGGCGATTTTCGGCCTGCCCGCCATCGCTTTTTCGCTGGACAGCCGTACCCCCGATTCGGATTACAGCGCCGGGGCAGAACTAGCCAAAGGTATCACCAAAGAGGTGCTGCGACACGGCCTGCCCTATCACACCTGCCTGAACGTCAATTTCCCCAACCGCAAAGTGGATCATATTAAGGGCATCCAGATTACGACACAAGGCGTTCGAGACTATCGGGATGTGTTGGATAAACGCATTGACCCGTTTGGTCGGCCTTATTATTGGATTGGCGGCGTCGAGCCATCCGGGGATGTCAAAGCCGAAGGTACTGATATTTGGGCCATTTATGAAGGTTTCGTCTCCATCACGCCCATTCATGTCTATATGACCCGCCATGACTTTATCGCACCCCTCGCTGCGTGGAAATGGCGTGACCAAGGCGTCGCGCCCAAATCAGATGCGACAGCGCCATCTGAAACGGAGTCCTAATGCCGGGGCGAGAATCTGGCCGTGTTTTGGTGACGGGTGGAACAGGATTTTTGGGCTTTCGGGTGGTCGCCGCGCTAGTCGAGGCTGGGGCAAATGTCACAGTGATGGTGCGGCCCGGTCAAGAAGAAAAACTGCAAGCCCTCGGTGATCGCATCCAATTAAACTATGCCGATGTCTGGAATAAGGCCAGCCTCAAAGGTCGTGCACGCGGTCATGATGTCATTTTACATCTGGTCGGCAGTACGAGGGCCGAACCAGAACGCGGCCTGACCTATCAGCAAATTAATCTGGTCTCGGCACGCAATGTAACAGGTATGGCGGTCAGTGATGGTGTACCCCGTATGATTTTGCTGAGTTCGGTCAGTCGTCCATTAGCAATTTCAGCCGAATATATTCGCAGCAAACGCGAGGCTGAGGAGTATTTGCGTAACAGCGGCCTCAATTGGACAATCGTTCGCGCCCCCAGTCTATTTGCTCCCAGTGGTCGCAATTTGGGCTTACAGCTATTTTCGCTGTTCGGCGCAATCTTCCCCCTTAATCTCTTTGCCAGCCGGATGCTGCCCCTGCCAGTTGATATTGCGGCACGTGGCATCGCCCAATTGGCTCTTAAATCAGATGCTTATGAAGATCGGATGATTGTTGCACGGCATTTGCGCCCGCTTGCCAAAAACAGCAAGGCCGCCCGTCAGCGCCGCCCCTTGCTTCAGCCCCAACAGCGCTATGATGCCGACCCTGAGGGCCTAGATGAACCCCCATTCGGTTGGCTTCCCCCGCGTTGATGATTTTGCGAAATCTTAAGTTGTATAAAATTTGATTTTAAGGCATAATTTTACATAAGATTAACAATCTGACTTTTGTATTGCAGTCACCAATGAACACTGCAATCTCACATTAGAAATCAAGTGCCAGACAAAAAGTTGTCGGTCAAAACAATTTCCCGTTTATGTAGGGAAATTATAGGGTATAGGTAGCCTTGTCCTCCCAACCATCATGCTTATTAAGGGGTGGGATAAGAAAAAAACTATCCGGGGCCGTGCGATCATCCGGATTAGCGTAAACAGTTGGCAAAACCCTGTGTCTATGGGCATCACCCAACTTACTGCGAAGGCGAACGGCAAATATTAGGGCATCTCAGAACCCATTTATCCTATGTGAGTTTTAAAGCTATTTGCACCGCCAACCCAGAACTAGACCCATGATTAACCATCCACAGTCATAGATTAAGGCTGTGGGAGTGTTGATTCGATAGTTGAGAGATTAGGAGCGTCTATTTTTCCTCAGAAAGCAATCTAGGCAAGACTAGAATTTTGGGTGTTTGGCCTATTCTATAGCCCTATGTAAACGCTTTCGATGAACTAGGCGTGTTTTAATTTATCTAATTTCTCGTGGCTGGTCATAAGGATAATGTGTGGATTGCAGCCGGGGTGGCTACACCTGCGGCTGTTTGCGTTTTTGTAACAAAAGGTCTCGGACGCATGGCAGGCAAAATAAGCGGGCTGGAAATTCAGCAAAAGAACAAAAACCGAGTGAGCATCTTTCTCGATGGAGAATATGCATTCAGCTTGGGCTTGATGGAAGCCGCCCCGCTACGCAAAGGCCAACACCTAAGCGATACCGACATCCAACAATTACAGGATGCCGACAGTTTGACGCAGGCCTATGAACGTGCTGTGCGATTTTTGGCAACCCGTCCGCGCAGTGTCAGTGAAGTACGCCGCAAGTTGGCTGAAAAGAAGACCCCGACCCATATTGTGGATGAGGTCATTGGACGCCTAGAGACGGCTGGCTATCTCAACGATGCTGAGTTTACCCGCTATTGGGTGGAGAACCGCCAACAATCGAGTCCGCGTGGGGCGATGGCCCTGCGTATGGAATTACGCGAAAAAGGCGTGCCTTCGAACATTATTGATGAGGCCTTACGCGATCAAGATAGTGAGCCAGTGGCCTATCGTGCCGCTGAGAAAAAAGCACGCACCCTGCGTCGCACTGACAAACGCGATTTTCGACAGAAGATGACGAGTTTTTTGATGCGACGTGGTTTTGACTATGAGACCGTCCGCACGGTGATAGATCAGCTCATTGAGCAGCTTGAGACGGACGGCGACCCGTTTTTCATTGACCTAAATGGGGATGACGACACAATTGAGGAGTAAAGATCATGGAGATTATTACGGCGGTAGTCGGCCTCGTGTTGGGCCTGATTGCTGCCACTGCTTGGATCACCACCAACCAGAAACGGCAAGGAACGAACAAAATTCAGCAGGCCGAAGCCGAAGCGCAACGCTTGATTGCTGAGGCCTCTGCTACAAAAAGTAAAGTTGAAATTGAGGCCAAGAACGAAGCCCTACGCATTCAGGAGGAAAACGAACGCAATACTAAGAAGCGCCGCCTTGAACTGGATCGGGAAGAGGAACGTCAGACCAAACGCCGTGAAGAATTTGACAAGCGGCTGGAGAAATTTGAACAGCGCGAAAAGGAACTAAACCGCCGTCAGAGCAATCTCGACAAGCGTAATAATGAACTGCAAAAGCTGTGGGATGAACGCACCGCCGAATTAGAACGTGTGGCGGAAATGACCCGCGACGAGGCTCGACAAGAACTGCTAGCGGCAGTCGAAAAAGACACCCGTCAAGACATGGTGCGCCTTATCCGCCAAATTGAGGAAGAGGCCAAATCTGAGGCCGACAACCGCGCCCGTGATATTATCGCCCTCTCCATTCAACGGTTGGCTTCCGATCAGGTCAGCGAAATCGCCGTCTCGGTGGTGCCGCTACCCTCTGATGATATGAAAGGCCGCATCATTGGGCGTGCCGGACGGAACATTCGCGCTTTTGAGCAAGCAACAGGTGTAGACGTGGTCGTAGACGACACTCCCGAAGCCGTCACGATTTCCAGCTTCGACCCCGTGCGGCGTGAAGTCGCCAAACGTGCGCTCTCCAAATTGGTACTCGATGGGCGTATCCACCCGGCCCGTATTGAAAAATTGGTGGAGGACACCCGCAAAGAAGTGGAACGGGCCATCCGCGAAGAAGGCGAACGCGCCTCGTATGAAGCAGGTGTCCCCGGTTTGCACCCCGAAATTTTGAAACTGCTCGGTAAGCTGAAATTCCGTACCAGCTATGGGCAAAATATGCACGCCCACGCCATCGAAACGGCGCATCTAGCCGGCATGATCGCAGCGGAATTAGGCGCGGATGTCAATCTTTCCAAAGCCGGCGGTCTGCTGCACGACATCGGCAAGGCCATTGACCACGAAGTTGAAGGCCCCCATGCCATCATCGGCGCGGAATTCTGCAAACGGTATGGTGTGCCAGAAAAGATTGTGAACTGCATCGCCAGCCACCACCATGAAGTACCCCAAGAATCGGTTGAGGCGCTCATTGTCGAGGCCGCCGACGCGATTTCGGGTGCTCGTCCGGGGGCACGCCGCGAAAGTTTGGACGCCTATATCAAGCGCGTGCGTATGTTGGAAGACATCGCCAACGCCTTCACCGGGGTTGAACAGTCCTATGCGCTACAGGCCGGGCGTGAGGTACGCATCATGGTGCGACCTGACGACATTGACGACCTCGCCGCTGTGCATCTGGCCCGCGACATCTCCAAGAAAATCGAGGAGACCATGCAATATCCCGGTCAGATCAAGGTCACGATTATCCGGGAAACTCGGGCGGTTGATTACGCACGGTAATCCTAGCCCTCTAAAATTTGAAATCAGCAAAGGCAGGCATCAAAGTCTGCCTTTTTTGTTGCCATTTGGCAGTTTTTTAAAGAGATGTAATACTTATGTCCATAAATCATTGCGCTACTATTGGGAGTTTGGGAAAATGGAACGATTGCGGCGATGGCTGGCGATTCTAGTTTTGATGCTGATTGTCTGCGTGATGGCTTGTCTGGGGCTGTATATTGCCCTACTACACACCAAGTCTTGGCAAGTGAGGGCATGGGTTGGATCAGATGATGCAGACCCCCTGCTCAATTACAAAATACTTTGAGAGGGGTCACAAGCGGAAACTTATACACGCTACCTTGCAGCCAATTATGGCCCTGATATAGATAACATGGTGCGTGATTATTATGAAGAAGGGGAGGTGATTAGGGCTAAAGGCAAGGTCGCCGGACAGGATTTTGAGGGCATATTTACATTTAAAGAGCAAGATGGCTTTCTGGGTACAGGCGGGACTTGTATTGATACCATTACCCCGATTATTGGGCCACCTTTACCCGAATAACGGTTGAGAAAATTAGACTTTCGAGCCAATTATGACCATTATCTACTTAACCCTCTGTTGGGCAGGCGGGATTGTCTTTGCCGAACTGCTCGATGAACGCTGGCCTTATGGCATCGCCGCGACCATTTTGGCTTGCCTGTTGGTGCTGCTTCGAAATCACAAGGACTGGCGAATATATATTGCCTGCGGTCTATTTTTCGCGCTAGGGGGCTTGCGTTTACAGGAAGCATTACCGGAAAAATCACCCGACCACATTTCACACCTCAACAATCAAGGCCTCGTCACCATTTTCGGCGTGGTGTCGGATGCACCCGATGTCCGCGAAACCTATACCAATGTCCGGGTTAAGGTAGATGAAGCCATCTGGTTAGGGGAACAGCAACCACGTGAGGGCTTGGTCTTGGTGCGCCTGCCTGCCAATACCAATGTGCAGTATGGGGATCGGCTTTTGGCGACGGGGCAGTTATTTCCACCACCCGAACTCGACACGTTTTCCTATCAAGAAAAACTGGCCCGCGAAGGTATTTTTAGCACCATGCAAAGCCAGACGTTCCAAAAATTGGACGACCATCAGGGGCGATGGTGGAAACAAGACCTGCTTGATTTACGCGACCGGACACGTAGCACCATTGAAAATGCCTTGCCCGAACCCCAAGCCAGCCTCCTCAGCGGGATTTTATTGGGCGATGATTCGCGGCTGTCCGAAGAAGTGCGCGATGCCTTTAACACCACCGGAACATCCCATGTCATTGCGATTTCGGGTTTCAACATGACCCTGATTGCCGCCATCGTCAAATCGCTACTCAGCAATTTGCTGCCCAAAAAATCATGGGCGATTTTTTTCAGCCTCGTCGTAATTATCGTCTACACCATCTTTGTTGGGGCAAGCGCGGCGGTTGTCCGGGCTGCCATTATGAGTGGCCTCCTGATTGTGGCGGATGGGATACGCCGCAAAACCTATGCCCCGGCCTCATTAGCGTTTGCGGCCTTGCTCATGTCGCTGTTAAATCCCTACGTGCTGTGGGACATCGGCTTTCAATTGAGTTTCGCGGCAGTGTTGGGTTTGGCGTTGCTTGTCCACCCAGCCGATCAAGCCTTCCGCCAATTCATGCAGCACCATTTTGGCAAATCAGCCGGTGGGGAAGCGTCGAAATTCTTATCCGAACCGCTAGTCGTCAGCATGGTGGCCCAAGTTTCGACCCTGCCTGTGATTTTGTTTTATTTCGGGCGTTTATCCGTTTACGCGCCTGTCGTTAATTTGTTAATCGTACCCGTGCAATCCTTTGTGTTGATTTTAGGGGGCATGGCAACCTTGACGAGTCTAATTTATGCACCCGCCGGATCGCTGCTCTATCAGGCTTCATGGCTGTTTTTGACATGGACGACCACAATGGTTCGCGCTTTTGCCAAATTACCGGGGGCATCGCTCGAAATATCCGTGCCAGAATGGTTTTTGATTGGGTGCGGGGCATCGGCGATTGGAATGGCAATCTTGACCGCCACCCGTCCGCGCTGGTATGACAATCTGCTCAAAGAACGCCGCCAGCAACTTGATCTAATCCCTAAATTTGTATTGCCAGTGATTGGGGCGGTGATTTTGGGCCTCATTCTACAGGCGTTGGTGCGTCAACCTGATGGCGAACTGCATGTGGTCTATCTCGATATGGGCCAAAGCAACAGCGCCGTGATTGAATCACCGGATGGGGCAGTCTTTTTGATTGATGGCGGACGCTACCCCACCCGCTTATTGACCACGTTGGGCGACCACCTGCCGCCAAACAACCGCCAGATTGATGTGTTGTGGATTACTAGCGACGAACCAGAGGACATCAGCGCACTATTGACCGTCGTCGAACGCTACGAAATCAAGGCCGCCATCACCTCGGTAGGCGATACCACCGAAGCCGCCTATTACAACCTCATTCAAGCCTTGCAACACGATAAAACGCCGATTATCCAAGCCGAAGCAGGTTATCAGCTCAAAACCGGGGACGGCGTACAAATGACGATTGTCGCGCCGCATGGGGATGCAAATTCGTTGGTGCTGCGCCTGCAATATGGCGAATCGGTGTTCCTATTCACTAACAGCCTCGATGAAGATGCCGAGCAGGCCCTTTTGTCGGATAGTCGTCATCTTGTTCAGGCCAATGTGCTGCAAGCCGCCGACCACGCTGCCGCCGATAGCAACAGTGCCGCGTGGATTGAGGCCGTCAATCCGCAGGTAGTGGTTGTCCAATTTGATCCCGCCAGCCGTGACCCCGGTGCTGATTTGGGCGTGATGGCGCGTTTCAGCGACCGGGTGGTGTATCGGACTGACCAGAGTGGCACGATTGAAATTGTGACGGATGGCAAACAACTTAGAATCTATGTGAAAGAGAATTAGCTAGGCAGGTTGCCAGATTTCCAGCTTTTCCCCGATCTCATCCAATACCTGCTCGATGCTTTTATTGTCCGTGCTGATGTAGATGGCATCCTCGGCTTGACGCAAAGGGGACACCTCACGCTGGCTGTCAATCCGATCACGTTCGATCATAGCGGCTTCAATTTCAGGCAAATCGGCGGCCTGCCCTTTGTTGATGCGCTCCTGATAGCGACGGCTGGCACGTTCTTGAATCGAGGCGTCAATATACAGCTTCACATCGGCGTTAGGCAAAACAACTGTGCCAATATCGCGGCCTGCCATGATTATCTTGCCCTGCGAGGCGATACGGCGCTGCTGTTCGACTAGAGCGGCTCGAACACTGCCAATCGCGGATAGGGTCGAAACCCATGCTTCTACTTGAGGACTACGTATTTGGTCGGTGACATCTTCGCCTGCGATAAGGACGGTATAGGGGTGGGCTGAATCGCCATTTCTGGGATGAATATCAATGCGGGTCTGATGGGTGAGAGTGGTGAGAGCTTCGGCATCCGAAAAAGGGATGTCGGCGCGGAGAGCAACGAGAGTCATGGTGCGATAGAAAATGCCCGTGTCAATGAATAGATACCCATAACGTTCAGCCAATCGGTGGGAAATAGTGCTCTTTCCGGAACCTGCCGGGCCGTCAACGGCGATAATGCTGGGTAGTGACAATTTGGGACTCCCTTTTTGGCTAGGTTGTCAACGTGCCGGGTAAAAAACCGTTAAAAATATAACCGAGAATCCCTCTGTCAGACAACCTAATTTCTTATTAAAAGCACGCTAGAAAATTGAAACTAATCTACCTAAAGCGCACACAAATAAAGGAGGGTGAAAAGACCCTCCCTGTGTTTTAATTCATCGTTTGAAGTCGTTATAGATTAGACTTTTTGCCCATCCGAAGCGGATTCACCGCTGGCAGGTGCGTCACTTTTTACCTTGACCGCTTTATCGGTGGTCGTGGCAACTTGTTCGTCCTGATCTTCCCAACTGACAATCCAGATGCACAAACCAGACACGACAATCGAGGCGACGATCAGCGCAATCCAGTTGGTGGTGGTAAGACCTACATCACGGGCTTCATAAATCAAAATGGCGATGATGCCAACCGACAGTACGACCCACGCCGAAATGCGAGGATAGCGATCAATAATCGCAATCACATTGCTAAGGCCGGGGATTTGTTTCAAGCGTTCCACAAGTCATCACACCTTTGGTTCAGAATACGGTCTTGGAAATAGGCCACCCATCACATCAAATGGGTGTCAACACGCGCTCTTCACGCAGTTTCTTGGACAGGATAATCGTCCCTTGGGGCTGTGAACTACGTACTGCCTCACGCCATGCCGGGAACTTGATTTCTTCAATTTTGGTGACCTGATAGCCGAGTTTATCCTTGAGCAATTGGATAATCGCGGCGGCTTCGGCCTCACGTAGATAAACAAAGGCGACCTCGCTTTGCAGCAATTTGGACGCCTCTTCCATTTCCTCGATTAGCGGCCCCAAGACTGGCGCAACCGGAACACCCGGCGGGAGGATAATTTCACGCGACTGGGTAATCAGGTTTTCGACCACAAAACTAATCGCGCCGATGATATTGCTTTTAGATTCCGCCACCAGATAGGAGGTTTCGCTAAAACTCAACATAATATCGGCGTCGGTTAGGCGGGTATTCTTGGTCTTATTGATAAAGGTCGCGATCCTGCCCATATCATCGCGCTTGGGCCGACGGATGACCACTTCACCAATTTCTTGGTCGGTCACCGTTCGCATCGTGTCGGTGGTGCGCTTAGGAGCAGGTGTACCCGGCGCAACACTGTTCATCTTGGCCCATGCCGCTTGTACCTGTGCCCATGTCTCATTCGGCGTACCAGAATTTTTGATGACCACCGAAGCAGCACGAAGTTTATCAGCCTGTGGGTTTTGGACGGTAATCCGCTTACGGGCTTCGGGTTCAGAGAGGCCGCGTGTTTTCATGAGGCGCTGCAATTGGACTTCGAGTGGTGCATCCACTACCCAAATCGCGTCTACCCCACTGCCCAATTGACCTTCCAACAGCTTAATAGCTTCCACCACAATTACTTTTTGTGGAGCGCGACTAATCAGCGTATCAATCGCACGACTAATGACGGGGTGGGTAATCCCTTCAAGCTGTTTTAGGGCTTCGGGGTGGGAAAATGCAACGGCCCCCAGACGACCCCGGTCAATCCGCCCATCCGGCGACACAATCCATTTACCAAACCATTCGATGACAGGGCGATAGGCAGGAGCATTTGGAGCCATGACCTGATGCGCTAGACCGTCCGCATCAATTGTGTAAGCGCCGAGATGCTGAAGCATATTCCGCACCAGACTTTTGCCGGTGGCAATATTGCCAGTGATGCCGATAACGTATTTATCTTTCCAACGGCCCACAATACCCTCCAATTTGCTGCGTTTGATGAAGCAGGGCGGGCGATAATAGCTTATAACCGTGTCATTTTAGCTTGCCCTGCGCTGCTAAGCAAGATGCCCAAAAAATCCCGTCAGGATATCACTGGTCATAAATAGAACAGGTTTAAGCACAGAACTAACCTTATTTTAACCAGTTTTGACGCTAGTGCATCATTTTTGAATTGATTTATAATAAATCATAATGGTTTTAGGTGAAATGCGTCAACGGACTATTTATTGTCGGAGATAGATAATGACACTGCTTGGTAACCGCTACCAACTGCATGATAAGCTAGGTGAAGGTGGTATGGGGGCCGTCTATCGTGCCACTGACCGCCTTACGGGACAGTCCGTTGCACTCAAGCGAGTGTTAATTCCAACAGGTGGGTCTTCGACAGACGGCGATTCCTCCCGCCTGCGTTTGTCATTAGCCCGCGAATTTCAGACCCTTGCCTCGCTACGTCACCCTAATGTCATCGGCGTAGAGGACTACGGATTCGACACCAATCAACAACCGTATTTCACCATGACCCTGCTGGAAAAACCTCAGACGATTCTAGAAGTCGGCGCGAAAGCGGGTCTAGAACAAAAAATTGACCTGCTAATTCAATTATTGCAGGCGATGGCCTATCTTCATCGGCGCGGCATCTTACACCGTGATTTAAAACCAGCCAATGTCTTGGTTGAAGATGGCGAGACAGTGCGCGTCCTCGACTTTGGCCTTGCCACTGCCCAAGAACAACAGGCGGGTGAAGTGGTTGAAGGCACAGTAACCTATATGGCCCCCGAAGTGATTAGCCGCGCCGGAGCCAGCAAAGCCGCCGATCTCTATGCGGTAGGGGTTATGGCGTATGAGTTATTTACCGGACGCTACCCATTTGACGCCACCAATATCAACAAACTGATCCGCAGTGTTTTTTATACCGAACCCGATCTAAAAACCATCACTAGTCTGACCGCCGAGCAGTTGGCATCGCTGAAAACCCGTTCCACCAAAATTGAGGACAATATCGTCGGGGACATTCAAGTTCAGTTCACCGATCAGCAAAATGTAGAGATCCCATCCCAAGACCTTGCAGCGATTGTCGGCAAGTTGATGGCAAAAGATCCCAAGGCCCGCTATCAAAATGCCCAAGACGTCATCAATGAGTTGTATCAGGTCATTGGTCAGCCTATCTATGAAGAAAGTCAGGCGGTGCGCGAGAGCTTTTTACAGGCCGCCAGTTTTGTCGGGCGTGATGAAGAGATAGGGATGTTATCGGCATCTCTGCTCAACGCTATTGAAGGACACGGGAGCGCGTGGCTAGTCGGCGGCGAAAGTGGTGTCGGTAAATCACGCCTATTGGATGAACTGCGTATCCAGTCGCTGGTAGACGGGGCGATGGTCATTCGTGGTCAGGCCGTTGCAGAAGGCGGCTTGCCCTATCAACTTTGGCATGACCCTATCCGCCGCTTGGTGCTTTCAACCGAATTAAGTGACATTGAAGCAGGCGTACTGAAAGAAATCCTACCCGACATCAGCAGTTTAGTCGGACGCGAAATTCCCGCCGCCCCTGTGCTGGAAGGGAAAGCGCGACAACAGCGGTTGAATCTCGCCATCATTGATTTGTTCCGCAAACAAAAACAGCCGACCCTTTTATTATTGGAAGATTTGCATTGGGCGGGTGTCAGTCTTCAACCACTCAAGCTACTGGCTGAAAACGCCAAACAATTGCCGCTGTTGGTCGTCGCCAGTTATCGCCACGATGAAATGCCCGAACTCCCCAACGAGCTACCCAGCATTGAACTCATTAACCTCAACCGCCTCTCTGAAACCAGTATCGCCGATTTAAGTGTGTCTATGTTGGGTGAGGCGGGTAAACAGCCCCAAGTGTTGGCGTTCTTGCAGCGCGAAACTGAAGGCAATGTCTTTTTCATGATCGAAACCGTGCGGGCACTCGCTGAAGAAGCAGGGCGCTTGCAAGCCGTTGGCGCAATGCAACTTCCAGAGCAGATTTTCGCCGGGGGTGTCCAGCAAATTATCCTGCGGCGTTTGGGGCGTGTACCTGATTTCTTCCACCCGTTGCTGAAATTGGCGGCGGTCATTGGCAGACGCTTAGATTTCAATCTCTTGGCCCAACTCGACAGCCAGACTGATCTAGAGGCATGGCTCAATATTTGTGCCAACGTTGCGGTGTTTGACCGTCAAGATGAGCAGTGGCGCTTTGCCCATGACAAACTGCGCGAGGCCCTTCTCAAAGACCTGAACCCAAATGAGAAAGTTGCCCTGCACCGTCAGGTCGCCGAAGCGATTGAAACCACCTATCCCAACGACAAAGCACAGGCCGTTAATTTGATGGAACACTGGCATCACGCCGGGGATATTGCCAAAGAAGCGATTTACGCCCAAATCGCAGGTGAGCAGGCGCTTGCTATCAGTAATTCTCGCGGGGCGATTGATCACTACAACCGCGCCCTAAGACTCACCCCTCAAGATAAGCAAGCAGTACGGGCGGCGCTGATGGTTGATCTTGCCAAATCGCACGAAAACCTGAGTGACTATACCACCGCGACCCAACAACTCAATGATGGTCTGGCATTAGCACGTGGCGCAAACGATCAATTGATGATGGTCAAGGCACTGAATGCGTTGGGCTTGGTAACAGAAATGCTCGGTGCGTATGATGACGCTCTGAAGTTGAACGAACAGGCACTGGATGTTGCACGCACGATTGCGGATCGGGCAGGCACAGCAACGGCCCTCAAAAATTTGGGCAATATTGGGCGACTGCGGGGAGATTACGATAATGCCAAACGGTACTATCAGGAAAGCCTTGCCATTCGCACCGAATTGAATGACAAGCAGGGCATGGCCGTCTGCCTTAATAATCTCGGCCTCACTCATTATTTTCAGGGCAATATGGAAGAAGCCAAACGTTGCTTGACAGAAGCTCTCGACATCCATAAACAAATTGGGGCACGCTTTGAAACCGCCGCTGGTTTGGGCAATTTGGGCGTTATCACTGCCTCATGGGGGGATACCGAAGCCGCCAAACAGTATTTTGAGGAAAGTATGGTGACACGCCGCGAAATCGGTGACAGGGCCGGGCAAGCCTCCATGCTGACCAATCTCGGTATGTTAGCCAAGGATGCCAAAGATTTTGATGGTGCGCATGGGTATTTTAAAGAAGGACTGACCATCCGGCGTGAAATTGGGGATCGGGCCGGTATCGCCAACTCCTTAATTAATCTTGGGGTGGTGGCGAAAGGGCATCAATTGATTTTCCAAGCCGAAAAATATCTCATTGATGCCCTCAAAGAAGCTAAAGCCCTTGAAGCAGTCCCACTGATGTTGGAGACAATGGTCGAGTTAGCGGGACTACAAATCGAAAACGGCCAATATTCTCTAGCCGCCGAATGGTTGGGCATGGTGGTCAATCATCCCGCGCTGGATACAGGTGTAAAGATGGCTGTTGAACCAATCTTGACGGACTTAGGGCAGAGACTCTCGTCGGATAAATTGACGCCTGCCCTAGAGCGCGGGAAAGAAATACGGCTCGATACAGTGGTGGATGAGCTATTGAGCCTTAAACAAACATGAAGCCTGTAAAAAATTCCTGTAAAATTGTATGAGTTTTGTCAACGACGAGTTTACATTATGTAAGGAATGAAAGCCCGTCCTTAATAAAACCACGTAGATACAACTTTTCTGCTATTTTCCCCTTTGCACGTCTTGAAAATAACCGAATCGCAATTCGATTCACTCTTACTGGGCAGTATTGACACTATTTCGGTTTGTCAAGGCGCTGTCAAATTTCGTCAAAGACCCTTCTTCATTAATAATTAAGATAAGAAAAGTTAAGGCTTTATTCTATTGTATAATGTTATCAAGTCTTATAGACCCTTTCATACTTGCGAACCAGTTGTAGTCAATCCCGTAGTTCGGGTTAATGAAGGAATTATGGGGAAGGGAGCGTAGGGGAATGTATCATTTGAGGTTCTTCAGAGTAGCTATATTAGCACTGGTACTGCTAACCACTATCTTCAGTATGCTGGCAATCACGCCCGCTGCCCCAGCCAAAGGCGAGGGCAACCGAGTATCCAGTATCGAAATGTGTGTCCTGACTCCCGAATTGTTGGGTGGGCAGGGTTTTTCGGTTACCGGGCTTGGGTTCTCCGTCACAGGACTCGGATTTTCGGTTACCGGGCTTGGGTTCTCCGTCACCGGGCTTGGATTCTCCGTCACTGGACTGGGAATTAGCCCTGAAGAAATTGCCCAAGAAATCCGTGATAACCCTATTTCGAACGAATGGCTTGGCAATTTGCAGCCTGATTTGACCAATGGTGCTGGATTTAATACTGAACCAGTCGCAGTGTTGATTGTAGACGACTTCAGTAGTCCAGATTCGCATGGCAGCATGGTACTGCGTGTCTTCCAAGACCTCGCCCGTGTTATAGATATGAGCCGTATTCGACTCGTCCCAATTGACGTCAGCGGCGCGGGTGTGGATTATGCCGTAGATGGCTTGGAAGAGGATATTCAGGAAACCATTGAAGGGCCAAGCGTCGAATTTGGGCCAACCGGCTTGATGGGACAGGGCTATAGCCACTTCGTCATCAATCTGAGCTTCGGTGTCATTCCTTGTACGCACCCCGGCCCAGTGCTGGATGGCGTCAAATACCCCAATTTTGTGTTCGCGGATGCGCTTGAAGCCATTAACACAGCCAACACCCCTCTGCCTCCCCAATCGGTTGAACCCGTGTTGGAATGTGTGCAGCGTCGTGGATGGGGTCGTTATACCGCCTATTTCGGCTATAACAATCTGAATGATGAAGTGGTTAACATTCCGGCTGGGTGGAACAATTTCTTCACCCCCGGCGATTACAACCGTGAACAACCCCGTGTATTTGAAATGGGGCGTCAAGAGTATGCCTTTGCCGTAGATTTCAACTTCGCGCTGGCGTGGGCGGTGCGTGGGCCAAATGGTCAATATGAGTATGTGATTGCAAGCGCGGCTTCAACCCCATGCAATTCTCAAAATCTACCCGAACAGACCCGCCAACCCGTCAAGCCCGTTTTGGAATGCGTGATGGATAATGGCAGTGGCAGTTTCACCGCCCGTTTCGGTTATGAAAACCAAAACAATGATGCGGTAACCATTGATGTCGGTAGCAAAAACAAGTTCACAGGTCGCGCCAACGACAAGGGCCAAACCATTACCTTCCTCCCCGGCGTGCATGAAGACGTTTTCCGGGTGCAGTTTAATGGCAACAATCTGACTTGGCAGTTACGTGGGCCGAATAACCGCCGTTATACCGTGACCGCCAGCAAATATTCTGACCCGTGTGTTGATGCGGTAGGCTTCGGTCTGGTGGACTATGTCCATGAAAATCTTGGCGTACCGGACGATCTGGTGGATGATTACATCCATGTACTCGTAGATTCCGACGGCGACGAAGGCGATTTGTTCGACTTGCGCGTCCTGTTGCAGAACTATCAGCAGATGAGCGCGGCCAGCAACGGTGATTTTGCGGTCATCCCCGTCGGTGCATCCGGTAACTATCGGCCTTGGTTGTTTGCCCAACCGCTGACCCCGGCGGCATGGCCCGAAGTGGTCGCAGTTGGTGGTACACTCGGCAATTACGGTGATCTGTGGCGCTTCTCACATGATGGCAATGTACTTGCCCCCGCCGCTGGTTATCCGATTGGTGACAATACCTATATTGCAGGGACATCCTTCGCCGCACCGTTTGTCAGCATGGCCGCCGCGCAGTGGTTGACCTATCCAAATGCCTGCAATTTTAATGGCACAACCCCGCCGCTGGTTGAAACCGCCCAATCTAAGAGCGCTAACCAGACATTTGTCCCCGCCAGCTCCATGCCTTTCGATTGCTCTGTTAACAACACAGCCGCCAACGTAAGTGGTGATGGTGGTACCGCAGGAACAAATTCGACAACAGCGGTCTCGTACAGCATCGAATCGAATGATCCAGCAGTCATGCAAACCGGGAAGTGGTCGAGTACAGCGACACCACTCGCCAGTGGTGGTAACTACCTAAGCAACCATACAGGTCGGTCTAAGAACAAAGCTGATAGTGTATTGACACTTGCATTCAATGGCACAGGCATCAATGTGAACTATCTGACCGGGCCATCGCTGGGAACTTTCACCATCGTTGTAGATGACGTGGCAATTCGTACCGTGATCTCTTGGTCAGCTACTGCCGCCTTTGGCAACTGGTCAAATATCAGCGGCCTAGAACCGGGCGACCATACCCTCCAAATCGTGGCAACCGACGGCACAGTCGCCATTGACAGTTTCTACGTCGTCACCCAATAAGCTGAATTCATGGGAGGCTAGTACCAGACTACTCTCCCACTTCCAACACCAACAACTTTTAGCCATCTGACATTCTCGGGAACAGATGGCTATTTTTTTTAGGCCACGTGTTAAAATCAGATACAGAGTCTAAGCCGCACCCATGTTTTTGGAGAGAAATATTTTGACGCCGCTGCATCCTGCTTTCGATTGGCATGAAGTCGCCCGTTTAGCGTTTACTTCCCGATTGATGGATGAATTAGAAGAACAAGAACTTGTTCCCAAAGGACTGGTGAATTATCAATTTTCGGCACGCGGACATGAATTGGGGCAATTATTGTTGAGCCAGCTCTTGACCCACCCGCATGACGCCGCCAGCCCCTATTATCGCTCCCGGCCTTTTCTATTGGGCAGCGGATTGACGGTCGAAGAAGCCTTCGCCTCGGATATGGCCCGCGCAGGCAGTCTCAGCGGCGGACGGGATGTAGGGGTAGTTTTTAACATGCCCAGTCGGGGTCGGGCAACGATCCTACCGATGGCGGGAGATGTTGGTTCACAATATACCCCGGCGGCAGGATGGGCACAGGCCATTGTCTACCATGCCGAGCAGCTAAATAACCCAGAGTATGCCGAAAGCATTGGCGTCGTCTGCGGCGGAGATGGCTCGGTTGCCAGTAATGGATTTTGGTCGTCGCTGACAATTGCCACCACCCTCGAACTCCCGCTCTTGTTCATCATTGAAGACAACGGATATGCCATCTCGGTGAAAGGGCCTGCCCAAACCCCCGGCGCAAATATCGCCGCCAATCTCGCCTCATTCGCTAATCTATGTATTTGGGATGGCAGCGGCACACATCCCATCGAAACGGCGGACTTGGTCTATAACGCGGTGGAGCATGTACGAACGCAGCGTAAACCGGGCCTATTGCGATTGACCGTGCCACGTCTGTCGGGTCATTCGAGCGTGGACAATCAGGCCTATAAATCCAAAGAGACCTTGGAAGCCGAGTGGCAGCGCGACCCGATTGCCACCTTACATCAAGTCATGGTTTCAGAAATGCTGACTGAGGCCGATTGGGATGCCCTTGTCGCCAATGCCAAACAGACTGTGCAGCAAGCCAGTGCCGCCGCATTAGCCCAACCGCAGCCGGATGTCCACCTGATTACCCGTTTTGCATTCTCCGACCCGGCCCAGCCACAGAAAATGGGTGGGTTGCTGGCAGAGGGTATCGAATTGCCACGTGGCACAGACACCCCGCAAATCAGTGACCCCCGCCGCATCAACTTGATCGAAGCCATCCGCCGAACGTTGGATTTTGAGTTAATGCTCAACTCGCGTTGTGTCGTGTTTGGTGAGGATGTCGGCGAAAAAGGCGGGGTACATGCCGCCACGATGGATTTGCAGCACAAACATGGTGCTAACCGCGTTTTTGATACCAGTCTATCCGAAGAGGGCATCATTGGGCGGGCCGTTGGCATGGCCTATGCCGGACTGATGCCTGTGCCGGAAATCCAATTTCGCAAATATGCCGACCCCGCCACTGAACAAATCAATAACTGTGGCACGATTCGTTGGCGCACCGCAGGCAATTTCGCCGCACCGATGGTTGTTCGTATCCCCGGCGGCTATCGCAAAATCGGCGACCCCTGGCACAGCGTCACTAGTGAAATCGTCTTTGCCCATGCCCCCGGTTGGTTATTGGCCTTCCCCTCCAATGCTGAAGACGCGGTGGGATTATTGCGGACGGCCTTACGCGGCAACGACCCGGTAATTTTCTTTGAACATCGAGCCATGTTAGATGCGGCATGGGCACGGCGACCCTATCCCGGTGACGGCTATATGCTGCCCTTTGGCAAAGCCAATGTGGTGCAAGATGGAACTGATTTAACGGTGGTGACATGGGGCGCAATGGTCGAACGCTGCGAGGCGGCGGCGCAACCCCTGAATGCCTCAATTGAAATAATTGACCTACGTACCATCGTTCCATGGGACAAGGCGGCGGTGTTAGAATCTGTCGCTAAAACGGGCAAATGTCTGATCGTGCATGAGGACATCAGCTTAGGTGGATTCGGTGGAGAAATCGCCGCCACGATTGCTGCTGAAGCCTTTTTGGATCTGGACGGGCCAATTGAACGGGTCGCTTCGCCGTCTGTACCCGTGCCATTCAACACCGGGTTGATGGAAGGGGTCGTGCCAACGGTTGCCCTAATTCGCCAAAAAATGGAAGCGGTGTTGGCATTCTAAGGGTTACAATGGGGTGTTGGAGGTTGCAGCGATGACCACGCCTACTGATGGCACTCCGTTTTCCGACCCGGATTTGGTCAGCATGATCGAGGCCGAACGTCAGCACCTTGCCGCTTTATTGGAATCCGAAATCGGCAAGCCTATCCAATTACTGCTGGCCCAAGCCGCCGTCTATGAACAAAGCCTTGCGACAAATCCCCAAGCCCAGATGGTCGCATCGGTGCTGGCGAGTTTGGCCCGCCAAGCCCTCCAACACATTCACGACCTAAGTGCCGCTTTGCACCCCACCATGCTGGAATCGCTTGGATTAACACCGGCCCTTGAATTGTTGATAGGCCAAATCCTGCGAACGACACCATTGCGAATTGCGTGGACAATTGACCGTCTGCCCAAACGCCTCAGCCCGACTGTCGAATTAGCTCTATTCCGTGCCATCCAAGACGCGCTTATTCATTCTATTCGCCATACCCAAGCCACCGAAATTAGCCTTCGCCTGATAATGAACGATGACGAGTTGACCCTGTGGTATGAAGACAATGGCACAATGGCGACTGGTATGAACTCGGTTGATTCTTCCCTGTCCCGTCTGCATCAACATGGCATTGAGATTGAATTTCAGCATCAACCGTTTCGCATGATCGCCAAACTGAATGTGCCTACCCCGCCGCTGATGACCGAGCGTGAGATTGAAGTGCTGGCATGGTTAACCAAAGGGCTGTCTAACAAAGAGATAGCTGCCCGCATGGACATAACGCCGCGAACGGTCAATTTTCATCTGGACAACATTTATTCCAAGCTAAATGTCACTTCACGCACCGAGGCGGTAATGGCGGCCCTACGCTATGCACTGGTTAAATAAACAGGGTCGGGCTGGTTGATTACTCGTTCTACGGGGCTAGGCGTCTGTGCAACAATCAGAACTAACCGACCTAAATATCATGGAGAACAACCATGTCCGACCAACAACAACTCACTCTATTGCCTTCGCTTGAAGCCGTTCTGCAAGACCCCGATGTCATGGAAATCCTCATAGACGGCTATAATCGCGTCTACGTGGACAAACACGGCACATTCGTGGATGTTCCGACCCCCTATCAAAGCAATGACCACCTGCTGACCGAAATCATGGAAATGGCCTCGGCCTTGGGGCGGCGCTTGGATGAAGACCACCCGATTGCCGATTTTCGCCTGATGGATGATGGCACCCGTATCCATGTCGTCCTACCGCCGATTTCACTGAATGGGCCAGTGATGAATATCCGCAAGTTTTTGCGTAAACCTCTGACACTGGATGAACTCTTGGCTTATGAATGTTTAAGCCAAGACATGGCCCAATTTTTGCAGGCGTGTGTCCTTGGGCGCATCAATATTGGCGTGTGTGGTGGCACGGGTTCGGGCAAGACCAGTGTACAAAACATCCTATGCCACATGATTCCCGATGAGGAACGCATTATCACTGTCGAACACTCAGCCGAAATCCGCCTTGATAAAAAACGCCGAGTCGCAATGGAAACCCGTCCGGCCAATTTAGATGGGCGCGGCGAAATCACCATGCGTGATTTAATTTCCAGCGCCACCAAGATGCGCCCTGATCGTCTGGTTATCGGGGAATTGCAGGGCGGTGAGGTGATTGATATGCTGCTGGCTATCAACATTGGCTATGATGGCAGCATTTTTAATCTGCACGCCAATGGAACACGCGACGCCCTCAGCCGTCTCGAAGTCATGGCGACGACGGGTAATCCGAGCCTACCTCTGTTGGCAGTGCGCGAACAAATCGCCAGTGCCGTCCAATTGCTGACCTATCAGGAACGGATGCGCGATGGTAGACGACGTATTATCCGCATTACTGAGGTGGTGGGCCTACAAGGTGACCAGATTCAGACACAGGATATTTTTGAATTCCGCCAAACAGGGTATGCCGATGGCAAAATCAGCGGTTATTATTCCGCAACCGGGGTGGTGCCACATTTTATCGCCAAAATCCGCAACGCCAATGTGGATATCCCCATGAGCATCTTTGAGCCACGTTAATCTTATGGTTGATGGGCCATTTGGCAGATTTTCGACGCGCATCGGAACAAAGGGCGCTATACTCACGTTATAGATGCTAGAACAGATAGAAAATGCTGATCTACAATTTTCAATACGGGAGGATTTCCATGCGCGTCGAACTGAAACACCAGCCTTCATATTCTTTAGCGGTTGTCACCCTTGCCCCCAATGAACAGGTCAAGGCCGAATCAAGCTCAATGGTCAGCTTTAGCGATGGCATCAATATTGAAACCAAAGCGGAAGGCGGTCTGTTGGGTGGCCTAAAACGGGCCGTATCCGGTGAAAGTTTCTTCCAAAATACTTTTACTGCTCCCCCTCAAGGCGGTGAAGTCACCTTTGCCCCGTCGCTCCCCGGCGATATGAAAGTGATTCAGATGGGTGGCACGGGTGAATTTCTGCTGCAAAGTGGGGCTTATATCGCCAGCGAACTCGGCATTACCACTGATACCAAATGGGGTGGCTCCAAGGGCTTTTTTGGCAGTGGCAGCCTGATTTTGATTAAAGTCGGCGGTCAGGGTCAATTGCTCATTGGTTGTTATGGCTCAATGGAAGAACGAGTGCTGGCCCCCGGTCAAAAATACAATGTGGACACCGGACATATTGTCGGGTTTGATGCCTCGATTCAATTCCAAGTCAAGAAAGTCGGTAATTGGAAATCTACCATTTTCAGCGGCGAGGGTCTCATTTGCCAACTAACCGGGCCGGGGCGTGTGTTGATGCAAACCCGTTCGGAAGAAGCCTTCCTTAGCTGGCTCATTCCCCAAATCCCCGCCAAGAGCAACTAACGCCCTGTAAACCTCAGAGACTCCGACTGGTAATTTTGCTAATCGGAGTCTTTTTAATTCAGCCAAAGATAATGGTAAATCCATGCAACGGCCTCTTATGGGTATCCGGTTTGTGGTCTATAGTTAAGAAATTCACAAATAGACCGAGAGGGAAATTGCTTATGCCAACTCTGGATTCAATGGTGGCGGATTTTCTTGCCCAAAAACGCATCGCTGTAGCAGGCATTACCCGTGAAAAAGACGACGCAGCTAATGCGATCTGTCGCAAATTGCGCTCTGCCGGCTACCAAGTGTTTGCGATTAATCCAAATACAACCATCTTTGACGGCGAACCTTGTTATCCCGATGTCAAATCTACCCCCGAAAAACCCGATGCGGTGGTGATTGTGACTAAGCCCGAAGTGACCGAGCAAATCGTCCAGCAGTGCGCCGATGCCGACATTCATTATGTCTGGATTCACAATTCTTTTATGGGTAACAGCAGCTCCGAAAAAGCCGTGCAGTTCTGCAAAGAGCATAATATCAACGTGATAGCCAATGGCTGCCCGATGATGTTCTGTGACCCGGTGGATTTTGGGCACAAGTGTATGCGCTGGGTTGGCAAAATGACGGGGGCGCTGCCTAAACAGGTCTAGGCCGATAAATGAAAGGGGCGTACCTCCTTTGTGGAAGCACGCCCTTCCATATTTAGCTTTTAATTCGTGTCGCGTGGCACTGTTAGGATAAAAGCATCAATCGCCACAACGCCATCAATCGCCACGATTTGAAGGGTATGTGGGCCGGGTTCAAGATAATCCACCACCGAACGCAGGTCAAAGCTGGTGCTTTCGCCGCTAGTATAGATACTGCGAACCGCCACCCCATCAATCACGATGGTGAAGCCCCCTAACGCCGGATTTTGTACATAGACGATCTCCGCCGATGTCCCGACAAATTCTAGGGTCAGCGTGTTTTCGTCCCCGCCACTGCTATAGAGATAGCCCCCTCCAGCGGCAGCAATGGTATTTTGACCAGACCATTGCCCCGTCCTCGCCACTCGCGGGTCATCCGATTCGACCAATTGACGAACATAGACGGTTTCAGGTGTCGGTGAGGGGGTTGGTTCGACGAAAACGGTTTCGTTTCCACTAGGGCCACCCGTCATCTGTCGCCACGAATCCACATTCAGAGGGCCGACTCCCCAAGGAATGCCAACTCGCTGGTAGATATGGATGCCTGTGTTCCACTCAAGATCATTGCGCCGATAAAAATCACCGCTTTGATAGAACAGGCCAAAGCTATCGAGGCCATCATTATCCCAGTCCCCGGCAACCACATAGGCATAATCACTGGTGCTGGGTGTCCCGATATACTGTGCCAGATTAAATGCCGCATGACCTTGTGAGGGGGCAACATTGGTAAAGGCGATAAATGGCCCACGCCGAACACCAATCGAATCCAAACCATCGCCATTGTAATCACCGGCGACAAATTGGAAATCGCCGCTGAAGCCATTCCGATCCGGCAGAACTTCACTCACCCATTGGAAACTAATCGGTGGGGTCGGGCCGCTGGTGAGATTGCAGGCGTAATAGAGAGCGAAAACGACAAACCCGTTTAGGTTGCCCCGATCCAAAACACCAAGACAGTCATTCCCTGCGGTTGAACTAAATCGGCCCGCGACAGGTGGCCCATTAATCCCGACCCATATTCCAGTCCAATTGGGGTTGTTACCAAGCGAATTGGTGTAGAAGAACGCACCACCGGAATAGACCGCCGGGGTCTTCTGCCCGTCGTTGTTCCAATCCCCCATCACCCATTGACCGAGGCGGGGTGTCCCTGCCGCGTAAATGTTAAAGTTGTTCATGGACGGCGGTGGGCTTTGCAGCGTATTGATTAAGCTCACCCAGCTGTAGGTCGGGTTAAACTGCCCAATCGTATCCGGCTGGCTAACATTACAGGTTACCGTATAGTTGGCAGGCGAATCCGGTGCATTATGGGTCAAGCGGACAGTTGCGGTATAAACACCCGCCGCCGATGGTGAACAGGTGATGTACATGTAGTAGCGCTGTACCGACCCGGCCGGAATGGTGAAGGGGGTGAAGCCGGGAACAGTTATTTCTGGTGCGCCACCCGCAAGGACGGTCATGTTGGTCACGTTTAATGCCGATGTACCGATTTGCGAAATAACCACCTCGGCACTGGCAGGGACACCCGTCACAGTGTTAATCGCAATTGGCCCCGGTGCTGGCGCGGAAATAAACCCCGCTGTCGGGCCACTGGTCACATTACAGGTAACGGCATAAGTCGCGGGGCTGCCTGAACCATTATGAGCAACTTGCAGCGTGCGTGTATACGTCCCGACGGCTGAGGTATTGCAGGCAATTGTGATATTTTGAGTCTGACCAGAACCATCCACAATCGTAAACGGCGAAAAACCTGTTACGCTAATTTGGGTTGAACCACCTGCCACAAATGACACCCCGGTCACATTCAAATTAGCTGTACCTGCTTCGGAAACCACCAAATTGGCCGAGGCTGGGCTACCGACAATTTGCGAAATACTAATCGGCTCACCGGGGGCAGGGGACGACGAGTAGATTGGCGTTGGGGCAGCCGTGACATTACACGTAATCGAATATGCGGCAGGGCTGCCTGTCGCATTATGGGCAACATTCAAGGTGGCGGTAAATACCCCTGCCGTTGCGGCATTACAACTCACCGTGATATTCTGAGTCTGACCGGAGCCATCCGTAATGGTAAAGGGTGAGAACCCCGTCACGCTGATTTGGGCAGAACTCCCCGCCGCAAACGAGACACCCGTCACATTTAGGTTGGCATTGCCCGTCTCCGAAACTGTGATCGTGCTGGTGACGTTCGTTCCCTGCGTCGTCCCCATCTGGATATTACTGCCAGTGGTCGGGGTGGAGCTGTAACCGGGGGAAAGGTAGCTAATACGATAGATAGCACCCGTGAAATCATCCGAGACTAGTAACGCGCCGTCCGGCATCACCAGAATATCCACCGGGCGACCCGTTACGCCACCTCCACTGTTCAGCCAGCCATCAGCGAAGACCTCATAACTCACCGGAATGTTATTTTGCAGGCGGACAAGGGTAATCCGATAGCCAATCGGCGTGCTGCGATTCCATGAGCCATGTTCGGCGATAAAAATCTGATTCTGATACTGGCTGGGGAACATGTTTCCGGTATAAAAACGCATCCCCAACGCGGCAACATGCGGCCCCAGATTGATGGCAGGTGCGGTAAATTCGTTGCAATTATGCAGTGACCCATAAGTCGGGTCGGCGATTGTCCCGCCATGACAATAGGGGAAACCAAAATTCATACCAATGGTAGGAGCGCGATTGAGTTCATCTGGCGGAACGTTATCCCCCAGATTATCCCGCCCGTTTTCGGTAAACCAGAGTTCCCCTGTCGTTGGATGCCAGTCGAACCCGACCGTATTGCGAATCCCGCTGGCGTAGGTTTCAACCCCCGTCCCATCGGCATTCATACGCAGCAGACGGTTATAGGGATAATTCGCTTCACAGACATTGCAGGGCGCACCCACCGGAACGTACAGGCGACCATCCGGGCCAAAGCGGATAAACTTCCAGCCGTGCTGCCAATCCGATGGGAAATTGGTATTCAGGATGACCGGGGCAGGCGGGTTGTCTAGCTGGTTGTCAATGTTATCGAGGCGAAAAAGGCGGTTGGTCTCCATGACATAGAGCGAGCCATCTCGATACGCCACCCCATTTGGATAAAAGAGATTAATCCCATAGAGCTGGTTTAGGCGATTCGAAATGTTATAGGTCACGTCGGCAACATTGTCGCCATTGGTATCTCGCACCGCATACAGGGCGGCATCGTCGCGTGTGCCGATATATAACGTTCCATTGGGGCTGAGCGCCATCGAGCGTGCCCCCGGTAAGTTATTGGCATATACCGAGATCTGGAAACCGGGTGGCAAATTAATATTGCCCAGATTGATTTGAGCCGAGTCAAGACGGGGACGAGGCGGCGATGTTTGACTCTGTGCGGACATCACAGGCAGCGCTGCCAACACAATGAGCAGCAAAATAACCCCACCCCGCAAGGTGGTTTTGAATCTCCGTCTAAACATAAGCGATATCCCCATTAAGATAAGAATCAATGCGATATTCTTATGGTAGATAAGAAAAGCACCTGCCTCCAGTTACATTTCATTTAGTCCGCCAAATATTGCCGAATCAAAACAAAATTTTCACAAACCTGAACAGAGCTATCCACCTTTGACTTCTTTGATAATGGTTTCCAGATTGCCTGTCTCATAAATCTTGCGATCAATCGTCACAAATGATTCCGGACGGCGTTCTTGCCCACCTTCACAATAGCTATCATCGAGTTCCCATTTCACCAATCGCACTGTCCCACGATCCACTTCAATCGCCGTGATGCCATTGGTATAGACACAGCAACCGCAGTTGAAATACGCAGGCACAAGGGTTCCTTTTTCCTGCATTTTTTCACGGCGCAGTGCATCACGCGAATCCTTAATCGCCTTTTCAATGTAGCGAACGGAAGCGAGAATCTGATACTGATTCGACCGATTGGCGTCCTCTTTCAATTTCTCTTTGAGTTCTTTCAAGATTTCTTTCAACTGGTCAATCTTGCTATACGAGCGAAAAATGCCGCGATGGGTATGGCCCGCCACCAACACCACCCCTTTCTGCTGTGCCCATTGATAGAGATAATTGTCACGGCGGAAACGGATAAAGTTATTTTGGGCAGCGCGTGGGCTGTTCACCAATCCAAGCCGCTGAAGGGGCTCCCATAAAATCGCCGTTAGTCCCCACTCCTGCAAAGGCCGCCAAATATATTTGACCCAAAAACGACTGGCTTTGGATTTCTGATCCGATTGCGGGTCGCCTTGATGCCCATGCACGATAAAGATATTTTCCCCCAACCGGATAGCGGGGTGAACTTTGATTTCCCCGACCACAGGCCACAGATATTTTTGCACCAGCGTTTCGTCGGCCCACTCCAGATCATGATTGCCGTAGGTACGAAAATGATAACCCGGCTTCTGTGCAAATTGACGTTCGGCGGCTAAGGCGGTGTCGTGATAGGCTTTGATGATGTTGGAATATCCGGCTTCCCACCCTTCTTCAATGTCCCCATTCAAGACGAGGTGATAATCGCGCTCGAAATACCACTGAAGGGCGTGGCAGAAAATCAACTCATTGGGCAAAAAATCGTCACTGCCCTTGCTCTTATCGCCTTTGTGCAGGTCGCTGAGAATGACATAGCGATCAGCGGTTAGCTCAAAATTGTCTACCACAGCGGCACGATTCCATGCCTCATCCAGCGCCTTAAATGTATAGTCTTGCTCCGAAATTTTGACCCGTGCCATCGTGTTCGTCCTCCTCAGCCAACATGAATAGCACCCATCATCACATAATGGGCTTTCATTTAATATTAATCCGAATTGTCCAAAAACGCCGCATCTGGTAAGCTGATATTAATGGGTTACTCTCATCTAATCTGTTCAAGGGCGATTTCTATTGCGCTGGACATTCCGAGGGATCAACATTTTATTGGCAGCAGTCACTATCTTGCTGCTTTTGATGCCGCTGAGGGCCAACAACGTCACCTATGCCGCCGTTTTTGTCGTAGACTCCACAGCCAATTTGCCCGATGCCGACACCAGTGACGGGTTATGCCAAACGCCTATCGGCACCTGTACGTTACGTGCCGCCATCCAACAGGCGAATGCCCTTCCCGGTCTAGACTCGATTCATTTCAATATTGGGACTGGCCTCCAAACCATTACCCCCTCAGCGACCCTGCCGACAATCACGGACTCAGTGATTATTGATGGCACCACTCAACCGGGCTATATCAATACGCCGATTATTATTTTGACCGGGGCTGGCGCGGGAAATGTCGTCGGGTTGAATTTGACGGCTGATAATAGCACCATTCGAGGCTTGGTGATTAACCGATTTGATATTGGCATCTCGATTGATGGTGACGATGCTGAAAATAACCTCATTGCGGGTAATTTCATCGGCACAACCGAGACTGGCCTTGCACCTGCCCCTAATCGCACCGCAGGCATCCGCCTCACGAATGGCGCATCGAACAATACCATCGGGGGAACGACATCCGCCGACCGCAATCTGATTTCCGGCAATACCGGGGTTGGCATTTTGGTCACAAGCGCGGATACTGACCCGAATCTCATCATCGGCAATTTCATCGGCCCAGACTTGACCGGGACGCTGATTGACCCTAGTCCTGTCATTGGCGACGAATTAGGCAATGGTAGTCACGGAATCTCAGTGACGGGTGGCGCTGACGACCTCACGATTTCGGGCAATGTGATTTCTGGCAACCAAGACGGCATCCGATTTAGCGGCGGGGGTACAACCCGCCATCAGGTGGTAGGCAATTTTATTGGGACAGATTTGACCGGAACGACTGCGCTACCGAATCGGGGTAATGGGGTCAATATTCTCAGCGGGGCACAACGCATCCAAATTGGCGCACCGGCTTTGGGCAACGTCATCGCGGGTAATGCCCTGAATGGGATTCATATTCAAAGTACAGCCTCGGCAGTCACGATTCAAAGCAACTTTATTGGGACAGATGTCGCCCGATTATTGAATCTCGGCAACACACTCAACGGCGTTTATCTGTCATATTCAAGCGGAAATCAACCCGGCGAAAATTTCATTGGTGGTTTTGGGGCAGATACTGGCAATGTCATCGCCAATAATGGGGAGGCCGGGGTACGCATTGATTACCCCAACCAACCGACAGGTAGTTCGCCTTTTATCGGTGCAGGCAACACGATTTCCAGCGACTCCATTTATGCCAATGGTGGGCTTGGGATTGATCTAGTTCTACAAAATACGTCCACTGGCCCGACGCCGAATGACCCATCCCCTGATGCGGACAACGGCCCGAACGACCTACAAAATTTCCCCGATTTGGTACGTGCCAGCACCAACGGCACAAACGCGACCGCCATTCAGGGCAGTTTGACAACCCGACCCAATTTGCAGGTACGCATCGAATTTTTTAACAATCCTGTTTGTGACCCCTCTGGTTATGGTGAGGGCACGACCTTCTTAGGTTTCACCGAGGGGATAACCAACAGCGCGGGGGTACTGAATTTCAACGTCACCCTGCCTGTGGGTGTCCCGGTTGGCTCGGTTATTTCGGCGGTTACAGTTGCCCAAACCGTTCCATCAAGTAGCTACCGGAACACTTCCGAATTTTCACCCTGCCTAGCCGTTCTCTCCACCACCAATCTTATCCTGACCAAAACGGATAATATTGATCCGGTGGTGGTCGGCGATCATCTCATCTATACCCTCACCGTGACCAATGCTGGCCCGGAAGATGCGACAGGGGTGATCTTGACGGATGTTCTGCCAATAGGGGCTTCGCTGGTAAACATTACATCGCCGAATGGCCCGTGTATTGATACAGGCGGATTCTTGACCTGTATATTGCCTAACTTGCCGGTTAGCGCATCCACGATGGTTGAAATTGAAGTTGAGGTGACTGCCTCCATCAATCTGGTAAACACCGCCTCGGTTATCGGCAACGAGATCGAAAGCAGCACGGTGGATAATACCGCCAGCCAATCCACAACGGTACTGATCTCATCCCCTACGCCCACACCTACCATTACATCTGTTACACTTACCCCCACAGTGGTATCAGATGCCATAACCGCGACGGCAACCGTGTTCCCAACGCAGACCACCAGCCCGACCCGTATTTCGTCGAGTACACCAACTATCACCCAGACAGTCAGCCCGACTCCCTCCAGAACAATCACGCGGACAGCAACCGCCTCGCGTACCGCCACCCCTGTCCCAAGCCGGACATCAACCCGCACGCCAGCGCCCACCCGTACCATCGCGCCTTCGCGGACGCCGTTACCCACCAATACCAACGCGCCCACCGCCACACCGCGCCCATCGCAGACCCCTGTTCCATCGGCAAGCACCACTATCCTCTTGCCGACCATGACCAGCAGCCCAACCCCCGTGCCGCTGGAAATTGAAAAAGAACCGGTGGACGATGATACGTACACCATCACTATCAGCAATCCAAGTGTGGCCTACGTGACGCAATTGCTGTTGACCGAGCAGCTTCGCCCCGGCATGTCATTTATCTCATCCAATCCGGGGTCGCCGACCTGCCAGCAAATCGAAGGGCGCATTACTTGTCAGTTAGGTACATTGGCAGGTGGGGCGAGTACGGGGGTGCAAATTGAGGTTGACCCAGCCGGATTAGAATTGTTATCAGGCCAAACCACTGTATCGGCGAATGGGCAAACCGTCGCCAGCGTGGATCGGCCCTACATCGCCAAATTTGCCGCGCCAGCGTTTGTTGAGCCGGGGGCGGAGATTACTTGGACGATACAGGTGATTAACCCTACCAACCGTGTTGCCTCGAATGTACAAGTGGTAGATGTCATTCCCGCCGAATTTGAAATTTTGGCGGCTTCCTCCACTCGGGGCACAATTTCGCGGCGGGGTCAGCAGATCACTTTGCGTTTGGCGGTATTAGAACCTGTAGATGCGCTGACCATCACGATTCGGACACGCCTCAATAGCGAGGTAGAGAATCCGGTTATACCCAATCGGGCCTGTCTTACCACCCGCGAATTCCCAACGCAGCGCTGCGCCGAAATGAATTTACTGCGTGTGCAAACTCTCCCCGCAACGGGTGAATCCTATTGGGGACAGTGGCGTATGACGCTGTTCGCCGCCACGTTTATCGGGGTAGCGTGTGCCGCACTGCTCGGCTGGCGTTTCAGAAGACGACACCTAGGGTCGGCGCAGCAGCAATAGGCTAAACGGCGCGGTCAGTGTGCAGTCCAATTCCGAAAATTCGATGACGGCCTCCCCTCTGATGAGGTCTGGCCCTTCAACCTGCAAAGTGTCTCGATGGAGATTGCCTGTTTCATCGCTATAGATACGGCGATACTGCCCTTCCGTGACCCGCGTAAATTCGCCGATACTCAAGATGAGTGATGCGCCGAAATCCTGAATGGTGACGCTGTTTAAACCTGCCCCTTCGAATGATATAACCGTTCCATCCGGGCAGGTCATATCCTCCACCCCCCATGTAAAGCGCCATTCACCATCAAGTGGAATACCCGGCTGTGTTTCCAGCGGCGGGGCAACCGTTATAGGGCGATCAAGCAAGGTGGTCGGCAGACTTTGTACATTCGTTTCGTCATAGGGTTCCGGCGGGCCGGGGACATCCGAGGGGGTAAGGGTATCACTCATCGGCACACTGACACTCGTACCAGCCACAGCCGTGCGTGTGACCCCATTTGAGGTGACTTGGGCCGACCCCTCCACCACATTCACCGCCATTTCCCCGCCAGACTGGGCTTGTAGATAAGCTGTCCCGCTGAGTTGGATGTCTACTTCATTGGTCAAGATGGTGACCTCTGCGACCCCTTCCGGTGTTTGAATTAGCAGGCCGCTGTTGGGGGCTTCGGGGCATCCAGCATCGTCCATACCCGTCTGGAAATAGAAGGCTTGCATTGGGCCATATTGCGGGCCAGATGGCGTTTCGGCAAAATTGGCGGGGTCAACAATGGGCAGGGCCACCAAATCAACCTCGGCACTGACTAATTCAACAAACACCCATCCCGCCTGATCGGGTTGACCGGGAACCAATACCCGCAGCCATGAACCATCCGCCAAACGTCCACTGGCAGTTACAATATCGCCCATCGCTAAAGTTTCTAAAATAGGACTGACGGTGCTCGGTTCGCTGCGAATATTGACTTCCGAAATCGCGGTGACGGGGATCAATTGGGTGGCGTTATCCAGTGTGACATTGCCAAACATCAAAAAGGTGACATCCTGTGGGGTGGTCTGTTCCAAATCCGCCTGAATTTTAATCATCGCCACGCCCCATGCCCCGGTATTTTCATCCATCGCGCTCAATCGCAGGCTTTTGAGTTCCACCACATTGACCACATCCCCCGGCTGTTCAAACGTAAAATCAAGGTATCCCGCTTGACCCTCGGCATCCAACACCAGATGCCCGTAACAGGCTTCGTTACGCTCCAACGCATCACAGTTGGCGGTCGTCAGCACAAAGGCCGTCTCAACAATTTGGGGGCAATCTGTATCATCACCTTGTGCCTGTGCCGTTGACGGCATCAGCAGCGCCAAGCCTAACAAACCTATCCATTTTCGCGGGGTCATTCTCCCACCCTTTTTTGCTCTTAGGGGCACGTCGCATGATAGTCAGCGGCGGGGAAATAGCGTGCCCATTCGTCATTACTCAAATTGCGGTTGGCGATTTGACAGGCCCGTGTTTGCCAAGCCTGCCAATCAGCCTCCCATAACAATACCTTTCCGCTGTCAGTAGCAGTTGCCAGACTAGCCCCATCCGCACTAAATGCCACACCATTAACCCATCCCTGTTGGGTAAAAAATGGCTGACCCATTGGCTGGCCCGTCTCAATATTCCACCAGATGACGCTGGTATCGCGGCTACCAGAAACTAACGACTGACCATCGGGACTAAAGGCCAAACTCAACACCCAATGAACATGTCCGACCAGCGGTTGACCAACAGGTTGATGGGTTGCCACCTCCCATAATCGAATCGTATTGTCCCGACTACCCGTTGCCAACAACTTGCCATCAGGACTGAAGGCGACGGCGGTCACTTCGGCTGTATGCTCAATGAGTGGTTCACCGATTGGTCGGTGGTTCGCCACATCCCACAAAATAACCGTGTGGTCACGACTGCCCGTCGCCAATAACTTGCCATCGGGACCAAAAGCAATTCCTAAAATCCCATCTGCATGGCCTATCAGTGGTTCGCCGATGAGTTGTTGGGTTGCCACATCCCATAAAATGACTATACCGTTATCACTCCCCGACGCCAGCACTTGACCATTCGGGCTAAAGGCTACGCCAAACACCACGTCAGTATGCCCAAGCAACGCCTGACCAATGGGCTGCTGGGTCGCCATATCCCACAGAATAATCGTCTGATCGGCGCTGCCAGAGGCCAATATTTGACCATCCGGGCTAAACGCTACACTTGTCACCGGGCCAATATGCCCCTCTAAAACAATCGGGTGGCTGTCCGAATTTACATCCCACAGCCGCACCCCGCCATTGCCACCGACTGCCAGCCATTGACCATCGGGGCTAAATGCCACCGCTGAAGTCGCATCAGCCATATCTATGACTTGAGGCGCTAATGGGACTTGCTGGTTGATGTCCCATAAAATCAGGGTCGTATCGGCACTCGCGGACGCCAACCGCAACCCATCGGGGCTAAACGCCACACTCCACACCGCGTCTTGATGGCCTGTCAGGGGTGGAGCGATTAATTCCCCACTTTCGGCTGACCATAGGCGCAGTGACCCATCAGCACTGCCCGAAACAATCGTCTGACCATCGGGGCTAAAGACCACACTCCGCACCCAGCCGATATGCCCAGTGACAATCTGGCTCAATACCTCCTGTTTAGCAACATCCCAGATAATGAAAGTCGTATCGGCACTACCCGACACCATCCGCTGACCATCGGGGCTAAACGCTACACTCCACACCCAATTAGTATGGCCTGTCAGAGGGTCGCCAATAGCCTCACCCGTTTCGACATCCCACAATCGCACCGTGCCATCCGCGCTACCAGAGGCCAATAAATGACCATCCGGGCCAAATGCCACATCATACACCGCGTCGGTATGGCCTGTTAATGGGGCGCTGATTGCATGCTGTGTGCCAACATCCCATAAAATAAGGGTCTGATCTTGACTCGCCGTCGCCAGCGTTTTACCATCCGGGCTGAATGCTAAGCGCCAAATCGAATCAGAATGACCGGGCAAGGCGTCCCCGATACATTCACCCGTTTCGACATCCCACAGGTACAATAAACCATCTATCCCACCCGATGCCAGCATTTTGCCATCGGGACTAAAGGCAACCGCATTCGCTGCCCCTGTCATCCCAACCAACTCACCGATGGGTTGATAGGTCACCGCATTCCATAAAATAATCCGTCCGTCTTGCCCTGCGGAAGCCAACACTTTGCCATCGGGACTAAACGCGACATCCCGCACCCGTTCGGTATGCCCATGCAAGAATGCCAGCAGGCGCGGATTGGATTGTAGGAGGGTGAGCAGGCTGCTGCGTGCTTCAAATGTATCGGCGACCTGTCCGCTTTCTAGGCTCAATAACAGAGCCAAATCAAGCTGATCGGCCTGATTCAGTGCCGTCGAGGCCAATTCACGCGAACGGGCAATCGTAGCCTCGCGGTTAGCACGGTTGCGGTCATAAACAGCGGTGGCCTCGGCGTGTCGGGCTTGACGCTGGGCCGTCCATGCCAAACCCGCCAATGCGAACGCCACTACCGAAAATACGATCAGGCCGACCACAAAAATCTGCCCTCGCTGTTTGGCGCGTCGTCGTGCTTGGATGCTGGAGGCAAGATAGGCTTTTTCATGATCGGTCAATACAACAACCCGCTCATCCGCCAATAATTCAAATTGGGCCAACCGTGCCCCGCTGGCAAGATAACCCGTTTCGTGTCCATTGTTGTGCCATTCAAGCGCGGCGTTAGCAAGTCGGCGCTGAATCAGCAGGTTTTGCCGATTTTCCTCAATCCACTGATGCAACCGTCCCCATGTACGAATCAGGGCTTCATGAGCCACTTCAATCGTCGGTTCGCGGGTCAATGGGTCATGGTCAAAGGTCAGCAAGCGATATTTGCCAAATTCGTCCAACACTCCCCATAGTGGATGGGTTTTGGCTGGTGCGATAGAACTTAATTCGCTCCAACGCACACGCCGGCGGGTATCTTCCACCCCGTCGCTAATGGTCACCAAACGCAAGAAAAGCTGACGTATAGCCTCGCATCCATCGGTAGTCTGTTTTTCATATAGTTCATCGGCCCGCCGCGACAATGCCCCAGAAATACCCCCGCCTTTTTGATACGTGGCATAGGTCAACATGCGCCCTTCACGCTCTTCAAAAAGCTCGGTCAACGCATATTGTAGGAGTGGTAGTGCCCCCGTCTGTTGGCTGACATCATTCACCATTGCCGCAACTAAATCGGCCTCAATCTTCAGGCCCACTTGCTCGGCAGGTTTGATAATCGCGCGCTCCAAATCATGCGCTTGGAGAGGCAGGATAATTTCAGTTCGGTCGCGCAATAGGTCGCCAAAACCGGGATAGAGCAGGGGTCGGTCATAAAAATCAGCCCGTAGAGCAATCACCACCCGCACACGGCTATCAGGCGCATTGACCGCCGCCAGCAGATTGCGTAAAAAATGGGTTTGCTGTTGGGGGTCATCGGTTTGGGTAAAAACTTCTTCAAATTGGTCTATCACCAGCACCAATTCGCTGTCCTCACTCAGAATGTCTGCTATGACTTCGACCAATCCCTGTGGGCTTTCGTGCAGGCGGTCGCTAATCCAATCACTTTCGCCAAACGCGATGCTCAACAGAGCCGTTTCTAGGCGGCGCAGTGGATTGGTGCCGGGGGTCATGCGTGTGACAAACCAATTTTCCGAGCCAAGCAAATCACCGCGATGGAGGGCCGGTATCAAGCCTGCATTGACAATGCTCGATTTTCCACTGCCACTCGCCCCCACAATCGCCAAAAACCGCTGATAGGGGTTAGGTTCGATCAACCGCTGCAAAATGCGCTGAAGGGTCTTTTCTCGACCATAGAAAACCCCCGCGTCGGTTTCCATAAAAGGCCGCAACCCTTTATAGGGATTGGGGGGTGAAACAATGGGTGTAATGATTTGGGTCTTGCGCGAAAGCTCCGTTGTTGGGCCAAATTTGACCGTTTGTCCGCGTGGTCTATCAAGATTCTCAGAAATCTTGGCTCCCGCAGCCGCAATCTGAATCCCTTCAACCGACTCAACTACCCGTGTAAAATCCGCTGCGAAACTTAATACATCAGCATAGCGGACATCCAATTTTTTAGCCGTCGCTCGCTGAATTACCTCATTTATAACCGGGGGCAGTTCGCTACGTATCTCATTCACCGCTGGCAGAGGGTCAAATAAATGCCGATCCATCAAGGCCGTATCCGTCAGTTCATCAAATGGCATCTGGCGTGTCAACAATTCAAACAACAAAACGCCGAGGCTATAAATATCGGCCTGTGGGGTAACGGTTTCCCCGCGAATCTGTTCTGGGGACATATAGGCGGGTGAGCCAAATAGCCCTTCGTCTTGAGTTGCATCTGGCTTGCCCACCAATTTTTTGGCGATCCCAAAGTCAGCTAGATAGGCGTTATTCTCCTCATCCAACAAAATATTGGAAGGCTTTAGGTCAAGATGTACCACGCCCTTGCGATGGGTATGCGACAAAGCCGAGGCGACCTGATTGAGCAATCGGGCGGTGGCCGTTAATCCCCATGTATGCTTTTGGATAGATTCGCTCAGATTGCCCCCCTTAAACAACCGCATCACGATATAGGCAGCATTGGGTTCACGCCAATAATCGTAAAGGGGCACAATATGGAGATGCTCCAATTGAGCAATAATTTGCGCTTCCAATTCAAAGAGGCGGATGAAATTGGGGTGGTTGGCAAATTGGGGGTCAAATATCTTAACGGCGACTTCGCGCTCCACAAGCGGCTGATAGGCGCGATAGACAGCGGCGAAACCACCTTTGCCAATCACGTATTCTAATTCATAGCCTTTGATGGTTTGCCCGGTAGTGAGTGACGGGAACGACGAATCAGTCATGTAATAAGTTTACCCCCTTACACGAATTACTCTCAAGTCTATTCGCCCACATAATTGTAGACAAATTGTCAATGAAATTTGACAATGGAAACGTTTCCAGATATACTTTGGAAAGTGTTTGGAAACGCTTCCAAGCATAACAAAAATAGTATTGAAGATTTTTTATGCGAACACCAACAATTAGAGACGTTGCCCAAAGAGCAGGGGTAGGAGTCGGAACCGTCTCAAGGGTCATTAATGGCAGTCCTCAGGTTGCTGATGGTACACGCCAAAAAGTCCTTGAAGCGATAGCCGAACTTGGCTTTAGTCCAAACAAAGCCGCACGCCAACTCTCCGGGGGAAAAACCTCCACAATAGGTGTCATCACTCCCTTCCTCACTTACCCTTCATTTGTGGAACGCCTTGCAGGTATTCAGGATGTATTGGATCACCATGACTATGATCTGGTGCTTTACAGTATCCGACATCCGCAGCAGACTCAGCGGAAACTGCGCGACATCGGCGCACAGGTTGCAGTTGATGGTTTGATCGTACTTTCATTTTTGCTCCAGACCTTCACCTATGAAGAACTCCACCGCATGAATCTTAAATTGCCACTCATCGCCGTTGATCACGATCCAGAGGATTACTATCCCCACATTTTTATTGACAATGTGGCGGGTGGCCGGATGGCAACCGAATACCTCATCCGAAAGGGTCATCGCAAAATTGGCTTTGTCGGGCATGTGATTGAAAGTGCGTTTGAAAACGAGGCGGGTTTTACGAGCAGCGAACGCCGATTTGAGGGCATGAAACAAGCCTTACGTCAGGCCGGTTTACCCGTCAACGATCAATGGTTTCGGTTTGGCGCACCCAATGAGTATTCGGCCAGCGAGCAAGCGATTCATATTTTATCTCTCGCCGATCGCCCTACCGCTATTTTTGCGGCTTACGATACATTGGCTTTTGGTGTGCAGGCAGCAATCGGTACACTCGGTATGAAATGTCCGGATGATGTAGCTGTGATTGGATTTGACGATGTTAAAGCGGCCAGCTATATGCGCCTGACAACGGTCAATCAGCAGCTTTTTCACAGCGGCGAATTAGGGGCGCAATATATTCTGGAACGATTGAAAACAGGTAGTTTCAAACCCGATCATTGGCATGTCGAATTGGCCCTTACCGTCGTCGAGCGCATAACCGCCTAATGAGGCTGTGGGTGGGCGAGTTCAAATCAAAATGTGATTATTTCCCAATCCGATGGATTGTTTTTAAATATCAAACCAAATCTGATCAAAGGAGGGTTGATTATCGGACAACGTGTTAAACTATCTACGGTGTGTCAACAACGGAAGGTCGTTCGAAATTTGCGACGATCCTATTTTGTAAAGTTTCACACGAATTTGACAGAGCAAGAGGAAAGGTCTAAGAAATGCTTAAGAAATTGTTGGTTTTAGCTTTGGTTGCGGTGATTGCCATCGCGATTATGCCGCGCAATACGCAGGCCCAAGACGACATGGGCATAAACTGCGGCACTGATCAAGAAGTAACCGTTGTAGTTGGTACCGACACCGTTGGTACCCAAAAAGATTTGATGCTGGAAGCCTATGCTACCTTCATGGCGGCCTGCCCCAACGTCACCATTCAACCGCTGGATCTGCCCGAAAGTGCGACTGACCGCTACAACCTCTACCTGCAATTCTTTGAGGCGCAAAGCTCCGACATTGACGTCATGTTGATTGACGTGATTTGGCCCGGCGACTTGGCTGAACACCTTGTTGACCTCGCCCCCTATATGGAACAAGAAGTCATTGATTCCCACTTCCCGGCGATCATTGAAAACAATACGGTAAACGGCGCACTGGTTGGTATTCCGTTCTATACCGACGCTGGCCTACTGTACTATCGTAGCGACCTGCTGGAAAAATATGGCTTCATGGCAGCACCCACCACTTGGCAGGAACTGACTGATATGGCGACCGTCATTCAGGAAGGCGAACGCGCCGCTGGTAACACCGAATTCTGGGGTTATGTGTGGCAAGGGAATTCCTATGAAGGTCTGACCTGCGACGCTCTGGAATGGCAGTGGAGTTCTTCCGACACCCGTATTGTCAATCCGGAAACTGGCGAAATTGAAGTCAGCGACCCCGCTTGGTTGGCCCAACTCGAACTGGCTGCCTCTTGGGTAGACACCATCAGCCCGCCCGGCGTCACTGGCTATCAGGAAGAAGAAGCCCGTGCTGTATGGCAGCAGGGTAACGCCGCCTTTATGCGCAACTGGCCCTATGCCTTTAGCTTGGGCAATGCCGAAGACAGCCCCATTGCTGGTCTGTTCGATGCGACCGTTCTGCCCTCCGGTGACGCTGGTCACGGTGCTGCGACCCTCGGTGGTTGGCAGATTGCCGTCTCCAAGTACAGCCAAAACGTGGATGCCGCTGCTGCCGTTGCGGTCTATATGACCAGCGCCGAACAGCAGAAACACCGCGCCATTGTGGGTTCCTATAACCCCACCATCGCCAGCATCTATGAAGACGCCGAAGTATTGGAAGCTACCCCCATCTTCGGTAGTCTGTATGATGTATTCGTGAGCACCGTTGCTCGTCCTTCCACCATCTCTTCGCCGAACTACAATGCGGTTTCAACGCTCTACTTCAATGCTGTTCACAGCGTGTTGACGGGTGAACAGGATGCCGAAACTGCAATGGCATTGCTCGAACTAGACCTGCAAGAACTGCTAGGCGAATAAAAGCCGCGCTGAATGTGGTTGGGGGAGGAAGATTTTCTCCCCCAACTGCTTCATATAACTAGGTTAAAGGAAGCTCACATGTCCGTCAAAGAATTAGATATCTATGGACGTCGAGACCCTACACGACAAGAACAAAACTTTATTTACGCAGCCGCTATTTTTTTGATAGGCGTTGGACTTGGGTCAATTACAGCCTTAATTTATTTCATCCTCACCAACTCGACCATTAAAGATGCGCTGGATGGGGATGGCTCGATAATATTGGCATTTTTGGATGAATTTGGCCTGAGTATGCCAATTCTGGTTGTGTCCATCGGCCTCGTCATCTCCAAATTAGGTTATCAACTGCTGCGCCATCGCACCATTACTTCGGCCCGTTGGACAATTGTCGCGTTTACATGGATGACCGTTGGCGCGATCGTGATCGGCCTTTTCCGCTTTTTTACTGAGGGTCAACCCAAAGAAATTGCGGGGGAAAGTGGCTTTCAATTTGCCGATGCGATTCAGAGTTCCAGCACTTTTTTCCTAATTGCAATTCCACTCGCCCTCTCTTGGTTTGGCATGAACTCCATTGTCAATACACTCTTTCGTGGCGAAGAGTCGCTGAGTTCAGCTAATTCCCGCGTCGCATGGAATTTATTGATCCCGACCGTCGCCCTGTTACTAATAGTTGCCGTTCGCCCCCTAGAAGAAACGTTTGTCACCAGCGTTACTGACAAACGCTTCGCCAGCGAGGAACAAGAGGTCAAATTCATTGGTTTAGACAATTACAAAAACCTCCTGACCTTCCGTTTTGATGTGGTGGATTGTCGAAAAGACGAAAATGACGACTGCGTGACGAATGAACGCACCGGTAAAGTCCGGTGGGAACTCATTGAACGTGATTTACTAGAAGAAGGTTACCGAACTGCCGATGTGTACTCAATTGGCGGCGGACGTGGTATCGCCGTCAGCGGGACAGATGAAAACTTTGTATTGGCGACCTTTAATACCCTGCGGTTTACCGTTACCTCAGTAGTTCTGGAACTGACTCTAGGGATGATTATTGCCCTTGTGGTCAATTCTGGCTTTAGGGGACGTGGGATCATGCGAGCCGCAATGCTTGTTCCTTGGGCCATTCCGACCGTAGTCTCTGCCAGATTATGGGAAACCATGCTGCGCGACAATGCGTCGGGAATCGTTAACAAATTCGCTTTAGATGTTGGACTGGTAGATCAATCGAAAGCATGGCTGACTGAAGCCGGTCTACAGATGAACGCTATCATTGCGGTCGATGTTTGGAAGACCGCACCCTTTATGGCCCTGCTCATCCTTGCTGGTTTACAAACCATGCCGGGTGACGTTTATGAAGCGGCACAGGTGGATGGTGCTTCCCGGTTACGCCAATTTTTCTCGATTACCCTCCCGCTATTGCGTCCCACCATTGCAGTCGCCCTCGTATTTCGCACGCTGGACGCTTTGCGGGTCTTTGACGTGTTCCAGGTGTTGTTAGGCCGTCAACGGCTTTCAATGGCAACCTACAACTTTGAACAACTTATTTCGAATCGGGATGCCGGCTACGCCTCCGCCATTGGTGTGGTGATCTTTGTGGTCATTTTCATCTTCACCGCCATTTACATGCGTATTCTAGGAATCGAGTCGAATCAATGACGAGCCAAACATCATCACGCGAACTCACGCAATATAAAGAACCCTCCAATCTCTTACGCCAGTTTCTGCGCCCACAGACCTTTGGCAAATTCGCCTTCTATCTAATGCTGGCTGGGATTTTCTTCTACACGGTGTTCCCATTTTTCTGGGCGGTCAATACGTCCCTGAAAACCGAACAGCAGGCTATCCAAAAAACCAGCTATCTCAACACCGATCCAACCCTCGAAAATTACGAGGCGGTCTTCAAAAACGAGCAGTTCACCAACGCCCTCCTCAATTCAACGATTGTGTCATCGGTCAGTGTGGTGTTGTCGCTGCTAATCGGTTCATTCGCGGCCTATGCTTTGGGGCGAGTCCAGTTTCGTGGACGCATGATGATGATGTACGCGGTACTCGCCATGACCATGTTCCCACAAATCTCGATCCTTTCCGGGCTTTTTGGTATCGTGCGGGACTTTGATCTAGCGGGCAATATCTTGTCGCTGGTGATTTCGTACCCCATTTTTACCCTGCCCTTCACCGTCTGGGTACTAACCGCGTTCTTTAAGGGGCTTCCCGGTGAACTTGAACAAGCCGCGTTGGTGGATGGGGCTTCTCCCTTCCAAGTGTTCTATCGCATTTTGCTGCCCCTCACAATGCCTGCATTGGTAACAACGGGCTTATTGACCTTTATTGCGGCATGGAATGAATATCTTTTCGCGTTGACTTTCACCTCTACCAACGCGAATTCCTATACCGTGCCCGTCTCGATTGCGCTGTTCTCCGGTGAGGTCTCCTACCAAGACCCGGTAGCCGAAATTATGGCAGCCACTGTTGTTGTAACTGTGCCACTCGTTATTCTGGTGTTGTTCTTCCAACGTCAGATTATTGGTGGTCTGACCGCAGGAGCCGTCAAAGGCTAAAAACATAGTATCTGAAAGAGGGGCGGTTACATCAAGCATCGCCCCTTTTTTTATTTATCCGAAAACTTCTGGCTCAAACGACAAAAACGGCGCGGGCACCCACCCCTCATTCTGACCAACCGGCCCATTCAAAATTTTCACAAAGTAATAATCGAGAACCGGGTTGGCTTGAAACAGGATAATCTGTACTTCTGTCCCATGTGGTGCTTGGGCCACAATGTTGTAGCGCAGGTGACTGTCATATAGATACACGATCGGTTGCACCATTTCACCCTGATAGATGCCATTGAGCCATGCCTGATTATTGCTTGATCCCCAGACTGCCGGAATCCCGCATTGGGTGGGGTCGGGATTATCGGGGAAGGGGAGGGCTGGCACATCCGCCGCACGAATGAGACTGCCTGAAGTCGGTGTTGCGTTCACCGAACCCAGATTGTCATCCGTACTCGGCTGCAAGGTGACAATTCCGCCGACCCCTATTACGAAAAGAGCGCCTAGACCTAACAATAAATTCCCCGGCTTCAAAAATTTCCCCATCATCCATTCCTTCCAAGACAAAACGTGAAAATGAGAGCCATCTCTCAACATTTGCGCTATACTGAACCATTGTATGATGAAACAACTAAGGGCATTTTGGAATACCGTCACACAAAAATTAATTCTTCTCTCAGCTTGAGAACGGTGGTGATTTTATGGCGCATCATTCAGAGCGTCCTTCGCCCAAAGGCAAAAAAGTCTCGCTTTTTGTCACCTGTATGATTGATATGATGTACCCGGAAACGGGCATGTCGGTTGTAAACATTCTAGAACACCTCGGCATCGAGGTAGATTTCCCGATGGCTCAAACCTGCTGCGGCCAACCCGCCTATAATTCTGGTTATCAAAATGAGTCCAAACAAGTCGCCATCCAATTTCTGAAAGCCTTTAAAGATGCTGAAGTAATTGTTACCCCCTCTGGTTCTTGTGCTGCGATGGTACTACATGAGTATCCGGTTTTGTTTGAAGACGACCCCCAATGGAAAGCCGAAGCCGAACGCATTGTTTCGATCACATGGGAATTTACCGAATTTTTGGTAGATGGCTTGGGTATCACCGATTTGAAAGCGCGTCTCGCCCAACCGACCACCTTCGCGTTTCATGACTCCTGTCATGGGATGCGGCTTCTTGGCTTGGGTCAAGCGGCCCGAACATTACTGGGTAATGTCGAAAACGCCACGATCGCCGAACTGAATGAACATGAAGTCTGCTGCGGTTTTGGTGGCCTGTTCAGCGTCAAGATGTCCGACATCAGCGGGGCGATGCTGCAAAAGAAAGTCAATAATATCAACGCCTCAGACGCCAGCACCATCATTACAGGCGATTCAAGCTGCCTCACCCAGATGAACGGTGGATTATCACGCAAGGGGTCAAGCAAGAAAGTCCGTCACATCGCCGATGTCTTGGCGGAGGGTCTTGGGGGAGAAAGGAAATAGTGCCATGAAAGTTGAATCGCAAAATTTCATCCCGGCGGCCCAAATCGCTATCCGGAATCCCAATATCCAAGAGGCTGTGACAACGGGCACACGCAATTCATATGTTAAGCGTAACATAGCCATGTCTACCCCTACGCTGGAACATGGGGAAGCCATGCGAATGCAGGCCGCCGAAGCCAAACGCCGCGCCCTACGCAATCTGCCTGACCTGCTCGAAAAAGCCGAAGCCAATATGAAGGCCAACGGCATCACCGTCGAGTGGGCACAAACCAGCCAAGAAGTGTGTAAGTTGGTGGTGGACATCGCCAAAAAACACAACGTCCACCTTGTAGCCAAAAGCAAAAGCATGGTGACGGAGGAAGTGGCCCTCAACGATATTTTGGAAGCCGAGGGCATGGAAGTCATTGAAACCGACCTCGGTGAATTTATCGTGCAAATCGGCAAAACTCATCCCAGCCACCTGCTTGCCCCGATTATTCACATGACCAAACCCGAAATCCGCGATTTGATGGTCAAAGAATTGGGTATGACCCCCACCGATGATGCTGGCGAGATGACCAAATTCGCCCAAGCCCATTTGCGCCGGTATTTCCTTGAGGCCGATATGGGTATTTCCGGCGGGAATTTTATCTTGGCGGAAACTGGCTCAATTTGTCTGGTCACGAACGAAGGTAATGGGCGCATGTGTACGACCCTGCCGCGTGTCCATATCGCGGTGGTGGGCATTGAAAAAGTGGTCGAATCGGTCAAGGATTACGCCACATTGACCCAAGTTCTGCCGCGCAGTGGCACAGGCCAAGTCATGACGGTCTACACCCATATGATTAACGGCCCACGCCAACTCGGTGAGACCGATGGCCCGGAGCATGTCTATGTGATTCTAGTAGACAACGGGCGCACCAAGATTTATGACACCGATTATGCCGAGTCGCTGGCCTGTATCCGCTGCGGTGCGTGCCAAAATGCCTGTCCGGTGTATCGCTCAACGGGCGGTTTGGCCTATGGTTGGGTCTATGCTGGGCCAATCGGCGCGATTGTCACCCCGCTGCTGGTCGGCATGGAAAACGCCAGCCCACTGCCGCAAGCCAGTAGTTTGTGTGGGGCATGTAAGCAGGTCTGCCCAGTCAACATTGATATTCCGCGTATGTTGCTCGAATTGCGTCACGATCTGGTTGAACAGGGCGAAACGGGCAAAATCTGGGACATCGGCATCAAGTTTTGGGCGATTGGCAACAAATCACCCCGCCTGTTCCAGATGGGAGGATCAATGGCCCGCTTTGGTCGTAAGCACGTCCTAAAAAATAATCTTCCCGGCCCGTTGGGGGGATGGACAGATTATCGGGACTTCCCGAACTTTGCTCCTAAGTCATTCCATCAACTGTGGAAAGAACGCCAAGCCGCCAAAAACAGCCATAACGGAGGGTCGAACAATGGGTAGCCGTGAAGAAATTCTTGCCAAACTCCGCGCCGCACCAAAGCCATTTACCGACCTGCCCAAGCGCGATACCTATCTGCATATGGTGCCGATTGCGGACAAATCACCTGCTGCTTTACGAAAACGCTTTGCGGAAGAAGCCAAAAAACTGGCCTGCGAAGTATCTGAACCTGTCAGCCATACCGATGCCATTCAGCAGATTTTGGCGCTGTTCGGCGAAAACAAGTCGGTCATTGCATGGGATTTTGCCAACATCCCCTTGCCGGGATTAGCCGATGCCTTTGCCACCGCTGGCATCCAAATCGCCGATGTGCGGGATGGGTCGGTGCGGGTTGGCATCACCGGGGCGGATGCGGCGCTAGCCTCAACAGGTAGTCTAGTGGTCGGTAGTGGGCCGGGTAAACCGCGCCAAGCCTCGCTTCTGCCTGCCTTGCATATCGCGGTGATCTCGCCTGACCAGATTATCACTGATCTCGAAACATGGTTCGATGGTCAACTCGCCAAAGGCTTACAGCATTTCCGATCCGCCGCCGCGCATGTGGTCATTTCTGGCCCCAGCCGCACCGCGGACATTGCTATGGAATTAGTGATGGGGGTGCATGGCCCAACCCGTGTGCATGTGGTGATTCTGCCATAAATCAGCCATTTTGAACCATCAAAAAGCAGAGACAGGCGTAATACCTATCTCTGTTTTAATTTCCCCAATCTCTTTCTCAGACTTTTGGCGGATGTGGCACTCGGATTTCCGATGTAAATTCAGGGGATATTTTACGAGCGATGTTATCATTAGTAGGCAAGCACAATGAATGGCCTTATATAGGGAGGGCCTATGACGATTCGAGTTTTGATCGCCGATGACCACGCCGTCGTGAGGCAGGGCCTCAAAATGTTTTTGTCGCTGAATTCCGACTTCGAGATTATTGGCGAGGCCACCAATGGTGCAGAAGCCCTTCGCTTGGCCCATCAATTGAACCCCGATGTCGTGTTAATGGATTTGCTGATGCCGGAAATGGACGGGATTACCGCAACAGCCGCGATTCGGCGGGAATTACCCGACACGGAAGTGATTGCCCTTACCAGCGTTTTGGAAGATAAATCAGTTACGGGTGCGATTCGGGCCGGCGCGATCGGTTATCTATTGAAAGATACTGAGTCGGACGAATTGATCCGGGCCATTAAAGCTGCCGCCAATGGTCAGGTGCAGCTATCCCCCAAAGCCGCTGCCCGTCTGATGCGGGAAATTCGCACACCTGAAAGCCCCGAAGCCCTCACTGAGCGTGAAACGGAAGTGCTGCGGCTCTTGGCTCAAGGAAAGGCCAACAAAGAAATCGCTGCTGAATTGGTGATTGGTGAAAAAACCGTCAAGACGCACGTCAGCAATATTTTGAGTAAACTAAATGTCAGCAGCCGCACCCAAGCTGCCCTCTATGCCGTCCGTATTGGATTGGTGGAGGAACTCGGCGAACAATAGACACACAGAGATAAACCACAATGCAGCACCCACAGGTCAACCACGACGAGCTTGATATTCTCTACGATACCTTACGCCACATAGCCCGTGCCTCCAACTCACACGAATTGCTCCTTGCCGCCAGTCGTTATGCCCAAGATAACGGAGCGATTTCGTGCGTGTTGTTTTATGTCAACTACACACCCCGTCTCCACTGGGAACTAGTTGAGACATGGATTGATGTGGGCGGTTTTTCGGCGGAGATTGGGGATAAATTCTACCCGGAACATCAGGCCATGATTGGGGCACTTGAACAATTACCTGAAAAATTACTGCTTTTGCCAGATGTCGACAAAGAACCCAACCTTGATGAGATCACGCGCAATACTTATCGTCTGTATGACATGAAAGCCAGCGCGGTTCTGCCGCTGTGGAATCGGGGACAATGGATCGGTACGCTGATGTTCAATTGGAATCGGCCCTATCATTTCAGCGAACGCGACCAGCGTATCTATACAGCCCTGATTCAGCAAGCCGCACCAATTATTGATTCCATCCGGGCCTATGCCGCCGAAGAAGAAGCCCGCAAAGAAAGTGAACTGCTCTATCGCATTGGCGAGGGCATCAACGCGGCGATGACCTATCACGAGGTTGTTGAGGCCGTTGCCAAAGTGGATACCGAGTCGCAAGCGGTCTATTTATCGGTCTGGGATGATCACGACGGCGACAGTAGCGACTATTTTGAAGTGTTAGGTGTTTTGCGGCAGGGGGACAATGACCGCCTTCTCACCCCCGGTCAGCGATTTACCCGTCAGATGTTCCCGCTTACCGACCTGATGCGTGGGTCATCCATCTGGCTTTTTGAGGACGTTGACACCGACCCGCGTGTGGATGCAAGCTCCAAAATGATGCTCACTCAAATCGGGACGCGGGCTATGATCGCCACCGATTTGTATTATCATGACCGCTGGTTGGGGGGGTTAGCGTTTCACGATTCTAAGCCGCGCTGTTATACCCAAAGCCAAATTCGCCTGACGATGGGCATTGGTGAACTGGTATCCGCCGCCCTCGAACGTATCCGATTGCAGCGATTAACCGAAAATTCCCGCCGTCGGGCCGAGACATTAGCGGCAATGAATGTGGCGTTATCCCAAGCCAACAGCGAAGATGAGATTTTGGCGGCTGTCGCGGCGGTAGCTGAACCGTATGGGGTGCAGATGTCCACCCTTTCCTATTCGCAGATCAAAGAGGATGGCCTAATTGACAGCGTCACCCCAATTGCCGTGCGCGGACTGGAGCTATCGGAAAAATCCCAAAACACACTGGCGAAAGTTCCCTATAAGTTTGCCGACTACCCCCTGCTGAATTTAGCTTACCGACAACCCAAGGCGCCTATTTTCATCGAAAACATCCATACTGATGAGCGTCCTGAAGTGCGGGCAGGTATAGACGAAGCACGGGTATTTGGCTCGTCGGCTCTCATCATTTTCCCACTGCAAGTCGGCGATATATGGCAGGGGGTGGTGTTTATTGCGTGGGTAGAGCCGCAGACCTTCTCCGAAGAAATTCGCACCCTATTTACCGCTGTTCAGCCTGCCATTGCCGCTGTGGTAGCCCGACGCCGGGCCTATCTTGCCGAACGCCAACGTGCCCACCAGCTAGAAACCGTCGCCAAAGTCAGCGCCGCCGCCGCCAGCATTTTGGATGTGGATGATTTGCTGGATGCCGTTGCGGAGTTGATGCGGACCAATTTTGAACAATACCAGATGTCCATTTTCCTGATAGATCCGCATGGCAGCTACTTGCTTTCCACTGCCCCAACGTATTCACCGCGTGCCACCCGGCCTTTTCAGGTCATTTCGATCAACGACGAATTTTCACCGATTGCGAAGGCGGCCCGCACCAAACAGGGCGTGATTGCCAATGACCCCAGTCAGCTATCCCAAGTCAGTATTCAGCCATTTGCGGGTACGGTGCGTTCCGAAATCGCTGTGCCAATGGTTGGAAATGAGCAGTTGATCGGCGTTTTGGATGTCCAATCCTATGAGGAGCAGTATTTCACCAGTTCCGATATTTGGGTAATGGCGACCCTTGCCGACCTCATAGCCGTCGCGCTGCAAAATGCTCGGCTGTATACACAGGCCCAAGAACTGGCGATTGTGGAAGAACGCAGTCGTCTTGCCCATGAACTGCATGACTCCGTATCCCAAGCCCTCTATGGCATCGCATTGGGCACACGCACCGCCCGTATGCTGCTCGACCAAGACCCCACACGGGTGGCTGAACCACTGGACTATGTGCTGTCGTTGGCAGACGGCGGCCTAAGCGAAATGCGGGCACTGATTTTTGACCTGCGCCCCGAATCACTGGAAGAAGAAGGGTTGCTGGTTGCCCTCAACAAACAAGCCGATGTGCTGCATGACCGTCATAATATTGAGGTAGACCTGCATTTTGAAGAACATATCCGCCTCAAGCTGGAAGCGGAAGAAACCCTCTATCGTATTGCGCGAGAAGCCCTGCATAATGTGGTCAAACATGCCCAAGCCACCCATGTGAGTATCAAGGTGGAGTACGTTACAACCAGCATTGTGATGGAGATTACCGATAATGGGCGTGGGTTTGACCTAACCCATTCCTTCCCCGGTCATCTAGGTCTACATTCTATGCGCGAACGAGCCTTGCGGTCACGCGGGATTTTTGATGTCAAAAGCGCTCCCGGGCATGGCACAACTTTGCGGGTGACGTTACCCCCCGACTGTCTTCGGTGATTTGTGCCAAGAAATATCCACTCCTTGACCGCCGCGCTATAATTAATCCTTTATGGGAGTCCTGATTTCATGAAAGGTTGACATGGCATGGCGGTTCTTACGCCTGTGGAACAATTGAAAGCCCGGGTCTTAGCAGAGGGAAAAAATCTGGGTGATGGTATCCTCAAAATTGACAGCATTCTAAACCATCAACTACAAAGTGAACTAATTATGGCCTGCGGTGAGGAAATGGCTCGCCGTTTTCGCGATGCCCAACCAACGCGCATTTTGACCGCCGAGGTTTCTGGTATCGCCCCGGCTTTGGCGACTGGTTTTGCCCTAAAAGTTCCGGTGGTTTATGCCCGCAAGACCAAACCTGTCACCATGTTTGGCCCCATTTTTCTAGAAACCGCCCCAAGCCACACCAAAGGCGTCGAAGTGAATTTGATGGTCGCCGCCGAATTCATGCCGCAGGGTGAACGGGTGCTGATTGTGGACGACTTCCTTGCATCCGGCAAAACCCTACACAGTCTGATTCGCATTGTTCGCGCCGCCCAATCTACGCTTGTTGGGATTGGCTGTGTGGTCGAAAAAGAGTTTGAAGGCGGACGGGCAGCTTTGGCAAAATATAATGTGCCGATTGAAACCCTCGTCAAAATTGTTTCGATGGATAACGGCAAGATTGTGCTGGCAGACTGAGGCCATCTAATTTGACAACCTTACAACAAAAGACCAATGATGCTCGCTTTGGCGGCATTGCTATTTTGGATTATGGCTCACAAACCACCCAATTAATTGCTCGTCAGATTCGTGAACAGGGCGTCTATGCCTCGCTGTATCATTGGGATATGCCTGAAGATAAGGTGCGCGAATTTGCCCCCGCCGCGATTGTGTTGTCCGGTGGGCCAGAAAGTGTCTATGGCGACAACGCCCCCATATTGCCAAATTGGGTACTAAAAAGCGGCCTGCCCATTCTCGGCATTTGTTATGGTGCCCAGCTTTTGGCCTATGTCTTGGGTGGCAAGATTGTAGGTGAGGGCCACCGCGAATATGGTCACGCCGATCTAAATATTCGCAGCATGGCTGATCCGCTGTTTACCAATATCCCCGTCGCCTCCGCCGTGTGGATGAATCATGGGGATCGTATTGAAGCCCCACCTGCTGGTTTCGAAATTCTCGGCAGCACCGATAATTCTCCCTATGCCGTTTTCGGCAATCCGCAGCGCCGCATTTATGGCGTATTATTCCACCCCGAAGTCCAGCATACCGCGTGTGGTGGGGCACTCCTCCGCAATTTTGCCGTCGGCATCAGCCAGATTGAGCCACGCTGGACAACAGGCTTGATGGTGGAGCAGATGGTCGAAAATGTCCGCCAGCAAGTCGGTGAGGGTCACGTTGTGTTGGGTCTCAGTGGTGGGGTGGATTCACTGGTGGCGGCGACCGTCATCCATCGTGCTATTGGCGACCATCTGACCTGTATTTTTGTCAACAACGGCCTGATGCGGGCCAACGAACCCGAAGAAGTCGTGACGACCTTCCGCGCCATCAATGGCCCAAATTTAATTGCGGTGGATGCCAGCGAGAAATTCCTCGATGCGCTGACCGGAGTGACTGAGCCGGAACGCAAACGCAAAATCATCGGGGAGTTGTTCGTGCGCGTTTTTGAGGAAGAATCCAACAAACTGCGTGATGTGCGCTTTTTAGCACAGGGCACCATCTACCCCGACGTGATTGAATCCGCTGCCAAAGAACGCCCCGGCGCTCATGTTATCAAAACCCATCACAATGTCGGCGGCCTACCGGAGGACATGCAATTCGAACTGGTCGAGCCGCTACGGTATCTTTTTAAGGATGAAGTGCGGCGTGTTGGCATGGAATTGGGCCTGCCTGAAGCAATGGTCTGGCGACAGCCCTTTCCCGGCCCCGGTCTGTCTATCCGATGTTTGGGTGAAGTCACCTTTGAACGGCTGGAAAAATTACGCGCCGCCGATTTGATTTTCCGCCAAGAAATGGACAAACTTGGCCTCCTGCGCGAAACTGCCCAAGCCTATGCCGCCCTGCTGCCTGTCAAAAGTGTCGGCGTGATGGGCGACCAGCGCACCTATGCCGAAACGATTGTGCTGCGGGCCGTCACCACCGATAATTTTATGACCGCCGATTGGGCCAGACTGCCCTATGAATTATTGGGGCGGGTCAGCAGTCGGATCGTAAACGAAGTCAAAGGGGTTAACCGTGTAGTATATGATGTCACGACCAAACCCCCGGCGACGATTGAATGGGAATAACTATGCGACGAACGATTGTGCTGTGCGGACTGATTCTTGCCCTCATCTTGGCAGCCTGTGGTGGTGATGATGAAAAGTCGGGCCGCCAACCCACCGCGACCAGCACCACACCTATTGCGAAAGTCATGGTTTCTCAAGCGCCTGTTTTCGCTTTGCCCAATCGTACCGCCGAAATCATCGTGAATCTGTTTGAGGGCGAGACGCGCCGTGTCTTGGGCAAATCCGCACCGGATGACGTAGGCACGACCTTTTATCAGATTGATTTAGGCAACCGCACGGGTTGGATTTTGGAATCGCAGGTGCACTTGTCAGGCGACACCAGCAAAATCGCCCTTGTAGAAGCGACTACCCCGACACCAACCAATACCGCCACTCTCCAGACTGTGACAGAAGCGCCAACCGAGGTCACCATTACACAAACATCGGGTGAGGTTACCGCTGTGATTAGCGTGCCGCGTGCCATTGCTTTGACCGCCCCTTCACGGGATGCCGATGAATTAACCGCGCTATTGCAGGGCGAACGCATCAAAGTATTGCGCCAGACCTTGCCCGATTCACTTGGCACGGTTTTTTATGAGGTCGAATTAGGCACACAACGCGGATGGGTCTTGAGCAGCCAAGTCGAAATTAGCGGCGATGTCAGCACCCTCGGTATTGCATTTGTGCCAACGGCCTCACCAGAATCCATCGCGCAAGGCGTGACCAGTGTCCCGACCACCGCCGTGCCAACCCGCACACCAACATCTACCCCGACCGCCACCCTTGCGACAGCCATCACCGCCGAACCGAACAATGTCACACCATTGCCCAGCCCAGTCATTGCCAACGACAACCCCAGTATCCAAGCGGGTGAAGCGCCGCCCTTGACCATGACCCTCCCCGAAGGCTGGGATACAGGTCATTTCCTGATTCCGGTCAGTGGTTCGATCGGGCAGGGTAATGTCAAAATGAGTGTATATGAAGGGCCGCTACCGGATGGCATAAAAGGCACAATCTGGGTGATTTGGGGCTTCCCGCCAATCATCAACCCCGATGAGACAGATGCCAGCGGCACACTGCAAATTAGCTTGTGGCCGGACGGCATCCAATATCTGCGCGGCTTGCTGTTTCAGGGCTGCAATATCGGCCTCTATACCGACAATCGCCAGACCTATGATATGGGCGGATATGAGGGGGAAGGCACAACCTTTTCGGCGGTTAGCTGTGAAGGTGGCGCAAGCGACATTTCCGGTTGGTGGGTCGGTGTCCACGTTAATGAAGAAAACTTTATTTTCTACATGGGCGTAGAACCTGTAGATCAAATTGCTGAAGGTCTTGGCCCAATGCAGGCGATTATCAACACCCTGCAATTTGCGAGTTAACAGCGGCATGGTGAAATGTCTATCCATCTTGTGTTTGGTAACCCTCATTTTGATAGGGATTATCCCATCGGCAAGCGCGTCACCAAACGCCGAAAGTCGCGCCACGCTGGTACAGGAATTTGATTGGATTCGACAGGGGCAGGTCGGCATTTTGCATTTATCCGGCGAAGGGCTGCAATGGGCCTATGCCAAATTTTTGCGGCAGACCTTTCTATTCTTCCCCGACCCGCGCTGCACCGCGACATGCACCGACCAAATCGCCGTACTGTCTGCACCGATGAACACCACCATCGAATTTCACCCTTTGACCGTAAAGGTGTATTATGAAGATGGGAGCAATGAGACAATTGAGGACAGCATTCGTGTCGCCTATGGTGAATTTGGCGAGGAAGAACTCATCCTGCCAGCCGCGTTAGTCCCTCTGTTGGAGCCGGAAGTTACGGATCGGGAAAATGCGTTTTTGCACAGCCTGTTAAGTAATTTTCGCCCCGAACAAGAGTGGATGACCAGCGGTTTTAGGTTACCCCGCGACGGTTACTATGTTTCGATTTATGGCACATGGCGCACATTCAACGGCGGCAGTCGTTGGTATCGTCATTCGGGTGTGGATTACCCTATGCCAACAGGCACACCCATTCAAGCCGCCGCTGATGGTCGAGTCGCCTTTGTTGGCCCAATGGATATTCGCGGTCGCTATATCGTGGTAGATCATGGTTGGGGTATCTTCACCGGATACGCCCATACGTCGGAAACATATGTGGAAGTAGGGGACACGGTGCTACAAAATGAAATCATAGGAGCTGTGGGTAACACAGGGCGCAGTACCGGGCCGCATTTGCATTTTGAAATCGGCGTTGGTGGAGTATGGGTCAACCCATTGGTAGTCATTCCATTGTTAAATCAACTTCGAACGGAGCAGCGTAATGGAAGTTAATAAAATCGAGGATGTAAAGGTAGGGTTGGCGAAGCAGAACTATATCGCCACCGACGAAATCTCCACCGTCGTATTTTTGATGGAAAAACTCGGCAAGCCAGCATTAGTCGAAGGGCCAGCCGGGGTCGGTAAAACCGAACTCGCTAAAGCATGGGCCAAAGCCACTGGCAAACGCCTGATTCGTCTGCAATGTTATGAAGGCTTGGACGAAAGCAAAGCCCTGTACGAATGGGAATACGCCAAGCAGATGCTTTATACCCAACTGCTGCGCGACAAACTCCAAGACCTGCTGCATGATGCCAGTTCGCTGGTCGAGGCTGCCGACAAACTCGCCGCTGAAGAAGATGTCTTTTTCTCAGAGCGATTTTTGCTGCCACGTCCCCTGCTAAGTGCCATTACCGCGCCTGAACCCGTCGTGCTGTTGATTGACGAAATTGACCGAGCCGACGCCGAATTTGAGGCGTTTCTGTTGGAAGTCCTGAGCGATTTCCAAGTCACCGTGCCAGAATTGGGGACAATCAGTGCTGTACATCAGCCGATTGTACTACTCACCAGCAACAATACCCGCGAACTTTCAGAGGCCCTCAAGCGCCGCTGTCTGTATCTCTTTACCGACTACCCGACCTATAACGCGGAATTGGCGATTGTTCGCCTAAAAGTACCCGAATTGAAAGAGAAACTAGCGCAGCAGGCCGTCGAATTTGTCCAAAATTTGCGCCAGATGGACTTGAAAAAATCCCCCAGCGTATCCGAGACACTCGATTGGGCCAAAGCCCTCATGATGCTCAACGCCGACCAGTTGGATGAAAAGACGCTGGAAACCACCCTGACCGTTTTACTTAAACACGAATCCGATGTGCAAAAAGCCAAACGTGCTTTGCGACGTGGAGGCGTGGGTGGCAGTAGCAGTGGTGGTGGGTCAGAGGGGCGTGGGCGTGATGATGCCGCGCAGCGCCGCCGAAGTGGTGGTGGTGGATGGGATCGGTAAAAATGCCCGACCAACGTGAACTCCATAAAGTAGCATGGGAGACGCTCTCCCGTACCGACGTATTCGATGCCTCGCCTTGGCTGCGGGTCTATCGGGAACATGTCCGTATGCCCAACGGGGTTGAAATCCCCGACTTTTATCACGTCTTCATGGGCAATTACTCCATGACGTTTGCGCTAACCGATGACGGGCGGGTCGCAATGGTCGAGATGTATAAGCAGGGGGCGGCACAAGTGATGCTGGATTTGCCCGCTGGTGCGATTGAAGATGACGAGACGGCCAACCCGCTTGAAGCCGCCAAGCGTGAATTATTGGAAGAAACAGGCATGGTCGCCGAACATTGGACTCCCCTCGGCAAGTTTAATATAGACGGCAATCATGGCTGCGGCTGGATGTATGCTTATCTGGCTACTGGGGCAGTTCGCCAGCAAGGCCAGACATTGGATGAAACCGAGCTTTTGGCGGCTCATCTCATTCCATTGGATGAGGTGCGCCAAATGTGGATGAGTGGCAAAATTAACGGTATCTCGTCTGCCGCGCTAATTGGTTTGGCGTTGGCGCATCTGGAGAAATTGAAATCGAGTTGACCATGACGGAATCTAAAGAACCTCTAAAACCCAATGTCCCTGCCATCGAAAAATGTCCACGCTGTGGGTCGAATATTTTGCTCGGCGACACCAAATGCCCCAAATGCGGCTACAGTGTCACCAGCGCAGCGGATACACTCCGAGCCACCAGCCCCACCTTCATCGCGGTGGTCTGTTTGTTTATCGGGGCGGCCTTAATGCTGGCCTCAACAGGTATGGACGACCTGATGCAGTTCATTTTTCTGGCGGGTGGTTTTGTGATTGTGATTGGTGGCGGGGTCTATATGGCCCTGAATGTGCTGGTCACCGACCCCAAACGCCGCCGCAAAAAGTTTTAATCTGATACCAGATGGGTGACACTGTAGCGGTATGGTCTCAGACCCGCCCTTTACCCAACTTTCATATGAGACATTCCCATCGTCCGTTCGAATAGCAGGTTTGGGAAGGAATAGACATGGATAAGCGAACGGTAGAGTTTATACGGGCTTTGCGTGCATCGGGGGTACGAATCTCGATTGCGGAAAGTGCAGACGCGATGTATGCGGTGGACGCAGTTGGCATCCAAAATCGCGAGGAATTCCGTGCCAGTCTGCGGGCGACCCTCGTCAAAGAACAAAAAGATGTTCGCATCTTTGACTTTTTCTTCCCGTTGTTTTTTGATACCAATGCCCCGCCGATGTGGGACATGAATCAGCAGTTGACCCACGATCAACAGGATATGCTTCAACAATCGCTGCAATCGTTAATGGGTGATATGGATGCGCTCAAAGACCTTTTGCGGCAGTTGATGGAAGGCCAGCAGTTCAGCCAAGATCAGTTGGATCAGATGGCGCAGCAGTCTGGGCTAGATGGTGCCTATCAGATGTATCAGCAGCGTTATTTTAGCCGCCAGATCGAACGTCAAATCGGCATGGATCAACTGCGCGAACTGATTGAGCAGTTGATGGAAGAACTGCGTGCGATGGGTATGAGCGAAGAGGCTATCGAAGAAATCCGCGAAATGCTGCAAGAAAATATGGGGGCACTGCGCGAACAAATTCAGAACTATGTCGGTCAAAATATCGCCCAACAGCTTTCTGAACAAGAGCGCGAACCCATCCGTGATGTAGACGATTTACCCTTCCAGCATCTCTCTGAAGAAGAAGCCGATAAAGTGCGCGACGAAATGCGCCGACTCGCTGCCCGTCTCCGTAGCCGTGCCTCCCTCCGCCAAAAACGCGCCAAGAGTGGTGAACTCGACCCCAAGAGTACCATTCGCGCCAATCTGAAATATGGTGGCATCCCGCTGGAACTGCGCCACCGCACCAAGCATGTTAAGCCTAAATTGGTGGTTATTTGCGATCTCAGCGGCTCGATGCGCCATATGTCGGAGTTTATGCTGATCCTAACCTATATGCTGCAAGATTTGGTCAAGAAAGCGCGGTCATTCATTTTCATTTCCGATATGGTGGAAGTTACCGACCATTTTAAGGAAATGCGCCCTGACAAGGCCGTCGAAAAAGTGCTGACTGAAAACCCACGCGGCTATTACACCACCGACCTCGGCGGCAGTCTTGAGACGTTCTGCCAAACCCACATGGACAGCGTGGACACCAAAACCACCATTATCATTGTGGGCGATGGTCGCAACAACAATCTGAACCCGCGCACCGACCTTGCCCAGCAATTGGCCCGCAAATCGCGCCGCTGCATCTGGTTCTGTCCCGAACCAGAACATATGTGGGGCACAGGCGACAGCGACATGCACCTATATGCTCAAGTGGCAAACGGGGTCTATTTAGTACGCAACCTGCGCGAACTCAGCCACGCCATAGATAACATTTTGGTGGATGGCTGAGAATTCGTCCGCATCTTAAGGGAGGGTTCGCAAACCCTTCCTCTACTTGTAGCCCGATAGAAAGGCCCACCATGCTTTTTGCTGATCTCAATTGGATGGATGTGGAGAGTTATCTCCAACATGATGACCGCGTGATTTTGATTACCGGAGCAACCGAGCAGCACGCCTATCTGAGCCTACTAACCGATATTCGCATCCCGACCAGTTTGGCAATGGCGGTGTCTCAACAGACGCAAGTGTTAGTTGCCCCGCCGCTGAATTTTGGCGTCTCAGAATATTTTATGGACTACCCCGGCACGATCACCTTGAGTGAGGAAACCTTCAACGCTGCCGTATCCGATATAGTGTACAGCCTCTCACGGCATGGCTTCCGACGTTTCCTCATCCTCAACGGGCATGGCGGTAATCCATTTCCGGTGAGCCTTCAAGAATTATCGGCCCTCAAACCAGAGCTAAAAATCGTCTGGTATAGTTGGTGGAAAAGCGCGGTGGTCAAAAAATTCGCCGCCGAAATCAATCAGACCCCTGACCACGCCAATTGGTTAGAAAATTTCCCTTTCACGCGGGTCGCTGAATCCCCCAAAACCGTGAAGCCCCCCGTTGATTTTGACCGAATTGATGCCGGGGTCAATCGGCGCGAGGTGATGGGAGATGGCAGCTTTGGCGGCGCTTATCAGATTTCCGACGAATTGATGCAATCATTTTTTGATAGGTTGGTGCATGAGATTACCGAAATCGTTAAGGACCTCTAGTGCCAGTTCGCACGGTGTATTCCCGACATTTTCCGAGGACGACTTGAAACAGAACCGACTAGACCAGATTATCGTCATTGACCTTGAGGCGACCTGTTGGGACACTCCCAAACCCCCACCCGGCCAAGAACGCGAAATTATTGAAATCGGCATCTGTACTTTAGATGTAGTCAGTGGTGAGCGTCTGGCTAAACGCAGCATCTTGGTAAAACCGGAACGTTCCAGCATCAGCGAATTCTGCACTAAATTGACCACGCTGACCCAAGAACAGGTAATGCGCGAGGGGGTATCCTTCAAAAAAGCCTGCTCTGTTCTGAAAAAAGACTATCTTTCGGAGGAGCGTATGTGGGCCAGCTATGGCGATTATGATCGCGCCAAATTTGAGAAACAGTGTCGGCTCTATAACGTGTCCTATCCCTTTGGGCCACGCCATCTCAATATCAAAAGTCTGTTCGCGCTGATGCATGGTATCCCGCGTGAAATTGGCCTCGAAAAAGCCATGACGATGCTGAAGCTGCCAATGGAAGGCACGCACCATCGCGGGCATGACGACGCATGGAACACCGCTGCTCTCCTCGCTACTCTTGTGCAACGGGGTCGCCCAACGGACTCACTATGATACAACAGGCCGCCTCCCAACTTAGAATATTACGCACCCATCCCGGTTTATGGCTGGCCCTCGGTATTGGCTTGGCTCTTAAAATCATCCTTTTAGCCACCGATAGTGTTAGCTTCCATTCCGATGAAGCGGTGCTTGGCCTGATGGCGCGGCATATTTTGCAGGGTGATCGGCCTATCTTTTTTTATGGGCAACTCTATATGGGGGCACTCGACGCCTATTTGATTGCGGCCTCATTTGTGTTTTTCGGGCAGACCGTTTTGGCGATTCGTCTGGTACAGATCGTTCTCTATCTAGCCACCCTCGGCACGACTTACGGTTTGGCTTGGCGTATCACCCACCATCGTTTTGCTGCCGCCGCCGCCGCCCTGCTATTTGCCATTCCACCCGTGATGGTCAGTGTCTATACCACCGCGTCACTAGGGGACTATCAAGAAATCCTCCTGCTCAACAATCTCATCTTTTGGATTGTCTGGGATATTTTTGATGGCAAAAAACAATCTCCGGCGTGGTGGTTTGGGGCAGGTTTCCTTGCCGGCTTGGGTTGGTGGAGTCTCGCCCTGATTATCGTATCCCTAGCACCTTTGACTCTACAAGGTCTCTGGCATTTCCGCCGCAAACTGCCTCTTCAAAAAATCGCCGTGCTGGTACTTGGTTTTTTGATTGGCGCTGGCCCTTGGGTTTACGCGGTGATAGATCACGGCCCATCCGCTGTATTAGGTGCTCAATCTCGCCCTGAAGATGACAAAGACTCCCTCGCTAAGACCGACCTAGAAGGCACCCCCACACAAGTCACCCGCCTGATTTCGTTGCTGTTGTTTAATCTGCCATCACTATTCGGGCTTAAACCCTCGTGGTCAATTGATTGGATAGCACCCCTCATCGGCATCCCGCTAGTCATGATTTACCTATTGATTCTGTGGGGATTTTTGCGGCGGGTCCTATCTAACTCTACCTTTATGCAGACAGCGTATATCAGCATTTTGACGGGTGCGCTGGCCCTCATATTCACATTTGTGATGTTCCCCTCCGGCGGTGACCCTACCGGACGTTACATCTTGCCGTTGTATCCCTTATTTGTCATGCTCATTGGGGAGTGGTTAAGTAATCAACACAAGCAACCCACCCATTCCTTCTGGCCCTACCGCGCATGGTTGACCAGTGGTTTTTTGATTCTGGTGCTAGGCTACAATTTGTGGGGCAACATTCGTTCGATCCGGGATAATCCGCCGGGGCTGACCACCCAATTCAGCGAAATCACCGACATACCCAATACCGACGACGATGCCCTGATTGATTTTCTAGATTCCATTGGGGTCAATCGAGGCTACACCAGCTATTGGGTCAGCTACCGTTTTGCATTCCTCACCCACGAACGCATTCTGCTGGTACCCCTGCTGCCCTATAAAGAGGATTTGACTTATAACAAGGCTGATAATCGCTACCCCGCCTATGTAGACAAAGTGACCCAAGCGGACGAGGTTGTATATGTAACCGCCAATCACCCCGACCTAAATCAGCAGCTTCGAGAAAGATTGGCCGCGCTTCAGATTGATTTTGAGGAAAAACAGATTGGGCGCTTCACAATTTTTTATCACCTGTCACGCCACGTCGTCCCACAGGAACTCGCCCCATTTGCGATCCCAGAGGACTCCTCTGGTGCTTAGAAAATTTTATTCGTGATAATACCTCTTATCACTAGGTAATTTTAATCTATGGCAGGTAATCTTCGCGCACGGGGGAAAATACTTCAATCACTACCGAATCTATCAACACTTCCGCACCATGAATAACCCCGCCCTTAAAGCTCCAACTAGAACCAGCTACCACAACCATCTCACCCACCTCACCAAAAAACCGAAGCGAGCCAGAAACCATATAACCTGTTTGTTCTTGGGGGTGCTGATGGGCCGGAATAACCGCGCCTTGTTTCAAATGAAATTCACACAGCATGGAGTTGTCGCCATAAGACAGCACCTTCATAAAAATCCCCGGTAGGCGTTCTTCAAAACCCGACATATCCGGTTGATAAAACATAATGCAATCTCCTAGCTCATCATTTCAGCGGGGCGGATGTTCCAGTTTCCCCTCAGAAAACTCAAAAATGTGGGCGTTCCAAGCGGTCAGGTCAATATATAATCCATCCTCGACCATGCGATCGCCATTGCGCTCATAATCGCGGTGGTTAAGTTTATCCACCAACTTCCACGACTTGCCCTCCAATCCACAATCGGTCAAGCGCACCCGACATTGGGCCTGCGTATTGCTGAAGTTAACAATAACCAAGCGCAGGAGGTTTTCATAGCGGCGAATATAGGCAATCATATTGTGATGGGAAGCGTTACCGGGCCATGCGGGGATGGTCTCACGCAGTTCCCACGTTCCTTCGCGGTAGATGGGTTGGTTGACTTTGCTAAATAGCCAACGATAAAACTCGGAGATTTCTTTATCGGCGGGTTCGACAGGTCGGCGCCCTAATTGCACCGGAAGTTTGATCTTGTGCCCAAGCGGTTGACCATCATGCCACAATTTTGCACCCGGCAAGGTAGCCATGAGCACAGCTGCCATTTTGGATCGTGGCACACCAAAAGCGGTGACGGCCCGCATTTCGTCGTGATTCTCAATAAACCGAATCAGCTTGCTCTGATAGATTGGCTCTGCGTTCAAATGCGTCAACACACTGATGGCGTTTTCGTGGGCCATCCGGTCATACAGGCGCTTGTCATAGCAGTAATCAAAGCCAAGAGTCTGTAGATAGGCTTCCATATCCCAATAGACTTCGGCTATAAACAGGAATTCCGGGTGCTGCTGGCGAATTTGGGGAATAATTTCCTCCCAATATTCAATGGCTGGCACATGACCCGCACGTTTTCCCCATGTCTGAACAAAAATCTCATTGGTGACCAACATCGCCATATCACACCGCACCCCATCACACTGCGCCGCGATGTCGAGCAGAGTTTCAGTAACTAATTTTCGGAGCGCAGGGCTAAACGCATTCACCTGTAGAGTATCTGTCCATGCCGGGAAATAGGGGTCACGTCCATTGGCAAAAATAGGTTTCCCAACTTGGATAAACGAGGTCGGGTCAGCTGTCAGTTCACCCGTCGTGCCTTGCAGCAGTGCTTCGGGGTGGGTCATTGTCCAATCATGATCTATCGCCACATGGTTTGGCACAAAATCCAGAATTAACCCTAAACCCAAACTACTGAGGCGCTTGCGGAATGCTGCCAATTCATCGCGTCCGCCCAAATGAGCATCTACCACATAATCCCGTACCGCATAGGGTGATCCTACAACATCTTCATCTTGATACCCCGGCAATGCGTGGCTGTAGTCTTGCTTCAAACCAACATGTTCTCGCGCAATAATCGCCCCGCGTGGACTGCGCTCCCATACCCCCATAAGCCAAATTGCATCATAGGCGGTATGTGGTCGAGCCAGCAGCTTTAATTCCTCATCGGGAACCGAACCCAATGTAATAGGACGCTGATATTTCACGCTTAGGCCATGTAGCCAAGTCCATGTATTGATTTCGTAGATATGGGGAGGGCGTGGAATGGAGGTCATGGGGACAGCACTCCTTTTGGATAAAAAAAGTGCCGAGGGCCAGACTCGAACTGGCGACACCCGCATTTTCAGTGCGGTGCTCTACCAACTGAGCTACCTCGGCAATCAAAAATTTATTCTGATGAGCGAAATTTTAGCGATTCGCCACCAAAAGTCAATAGGGACTTGGCTACCCAGCAGTGATTGAATCCATAACGGTCCGCAGCCGCCCCTCCAACTCACTCAACATCACCGCCGTTGCTCCCCAAACCACATGACCATTCAGTGCATAATACTTGATAGGAAAGGTCATTCCGTTACGTGTTATCTCACCGCTACACTTCAACCTGTCGTCAAAAAGGTGATACAGTGATACTTCCAACACCTCGGCAACCTCCGCAACATCGGGCAACCAGTTGGGCCGACTGGGTGTATATCCGACATAGGGGTAGACAAAAAAATCACTCGGCGGGATATAAACATTCGAGATTTGCCCCAACAGTTGAATATCCCCACTTGGCACACCGACTTCCTCATGTGTTTCACGCAGGGCAGCGTGGTCAAACGATTCATCGCCTTCCCGCTGACCTCCCGGCAAACTAATCTGCCCACCATGCACCCCCGGATAATCATGACGACGGGTGAGCACAAATTGCAGGCCCTCATCACCCGGAAATAACAAGATGAGAACCGCCGCCATACGTGGACTACCGGGGCGTTCCGGCGGACGCTGCATGGCCCGAGCCATTGGCGCCATACGCTGTTGGGCTTGCAGAGCATCAAAATAGGGCAAATCCAGTGACTGCTGGATATGCTGAAGGGTAATTTGTTGCCAGTCGCTAGGTGTCATAACAGTTTCGCTTATTCGGTAAATTCAATTCCGCTGCCTTCGACCAATAACTGCGGGAAATATTGCACGGTAGAGCGACGATGCCAAATTGGGCTGCCAGACTGCCGATGTGTCCGCAGAAGTACCGCGTAAATCTCATTATAGGCCGTCAGTATCCGATGGCATAGCTCTTGTTCTTGTTCAGACGGCACTGCAATTTCAAAATATCCCGGCGGCGTGCTGCCAAGCATCGGCAACTCCGCTGAAGGCTCGGTGCGATACTCCTCGACAATTTCGGTCAGCATCTTGACCACCGCCAATACCAACCACACGCCCGACTTGATGCCCCAGCTTTGTACATAACCCGTCAAATCGTGCAGCGTCACTTTGATTATGCCCACTTCGCTGTTATCGGCATAAGCTGCAACGGCCTGAATTGTCTGAAGATGATACTTTTCAAGTTGGGCAGGCAACTCCGTCGCGTTCCAATCAATTTCCATAACCAACCTCAAAATCACGCGGTACAATCGCCGCATTGTTGCTTGAATTTACCAAGTGAGGAAAACTCATGACTTACGAACCCGGTACGAGTGCCAGCCGGACAAAAACCTTTACGGATGAAGATGTGCGGACTTTTGCACATTTAACTGGCGACACCAATCCTGTCCATTTAGATGCGATCTATGCCTCCACAACGGTTTTTGGTCAACGCATTGTGCATGGCATGTTGACCTCGGCCCTAATTTCCGCTGTTTTAGCAAATGACCTACCCGGCCCCGGCACCATCTATCTGGGACAAAGCCTCAAATTCAAAAAACCGGTCTTTCTGGGAGACACCATCACCGCCACTGTCACCATTTCACAAGTGCGGGCTGAGAAAAAAATCGTGACCTTTGAAACCACCTGCACCAATCAACATGGTGAGGTCGTAATCGAAGGCGAAGCCACCGTTAAAGCACCCTGAGCTAAAGAGTGTCTTGTAAGGCTGTCCGCAGTTCATCCAGCGTATCCTCATTATAATGTCCACTGCCCTGCCAGAGAATACGCTGGTTTTGATCTAACAAAAATAGCTGGACAGCCTCCATATCGGGCACATTGACCAGCCGATTGAATGCCTCGACATTGGTAAACACGACAACGGTACGGGCGCGGTCAACATCACTCTTGGCAACTGCCGCCATCCCGCCGATAATAAACACCGAAGTGTCGGCAGCACTCTTGGGCAGTAGGGGGATATAGTAGCCTGCCATTCGCGGAAAATCTTCGTTTAACTCTTCCAGTGCAGGCAGCCATTCATCAACATCCGGCTGCTGAGAAACATCGTAGGATACCACCACCAGCTTAAAATCGCCGGAAAGTTCACTCGGAACACTAACTTGTTCTAACAAAAGCGATGTGCCAACCAATTCAGGGAAAATGAGTCTTTCGTCAGAGTCAGCGCCCTCATCTGAAGTAGGTTGTTTAACAACGGGGTCTTCCGTAGGGGTACGTTGTCCAATCACATAGACAGCGATCACGCCAATCAACATGAGCGCAAAAATCCCGGCGACGACGAACAGTAATGCGCGTTTCATAAGGGGATTAACTCCATAAGCTACCCACCATTGGTTGTGAAAACAATCGCAAGTATAGCGAAGTCACGCGGTAACTTTAAGAGCCACTCTGGGTTTTGAGAAACATCTTAGAAAATCCGTCGAACGATTCACTTCGCGTTACATTTACATGTTGCCAGCTTCTAGCCTAGGTTCAGCACGGCGGATGAACGGCATTTGTCGGTATTGACCGCACTATATTAAGGAGTGACATTGTGTTTACCCGTTTTCAAAAGTGGGCATTGGCGACCACCATCGCCACCTATGTCTTGATTATGGTCGGCGGCATGGTTCGCGCCTCCGATGCCGGGTTGGGTTGCCCCGATTGGCCCAAATGTTTTGGTCGCTACTATCCCCCTCTCACTGAATCCCAAGTCCCCAGTGATGTGGATGCCTCCAAATTTGATTTTCAATTGGCGTGGATCGAATATACCAACCGCTTTGTTGGGGTGATCATTGGCCTTTTAATTCTGGGCACATTAGTCATCGCCATTCGCAATCACCGCGACAATGCCCGCATCCTATACCCCTCCATTGGCGCATTTGTGCTGGTCTTGTTTGAGGGTTGGTTAGGTGGGCAGGTTGTTGCCAGTGAATTGGAAGCATGGGTCTTGACGGCGCATCTGATTTTGGCGCTGGTGATTGTGAGTCTTTTATTGTATGCTACTGTGGCAGGGTTTTTTCCCAATTCTAAACCATTTACAAACATGCCCGTCCATCGGCGGCGACTTGGCTGGCTTGCAATCGCAGTCTTGCTGCTTACATTGGTACAGGTCGGTTTTGGAACACAACTGCGCGGCGAACTGGAAAACATCGAAGACGAACAAGGCGAAATACTGGCCCGCAGCAAATGGATTGAGGAAACCGGTTGGGTGGATATGGTTCACCGTTCCTACTCTTGGCTAATTGTTGCCGGAATGGGTGGAATTGTTTACTATACCCACCGTAAGATTGACCCCAGTCGCTGGCTCAGAATAACGACAAAAGCAACTGCGGGTCTACTAGCCGTCCAAATTGTCGCTGGTATCGGGATGGCTTATGGGGGATTGCCGCCAGCCTTACAGGTAGTTCATCTAATCACCGCAAGTTTATTTGTTGGTGCATTGACCCTCATCTATCTGTTGGCCGGGCGCGTGAGTGTTGCATCATCATCGCCTCTATCCAAAGAACAACCTCAATCCCAAATATCGCATCAACCAGCCTAGTTGGTTTTGTGTTAGACTATTTGTTGCATTTTCTTTGCAAGAATTTGTGACAAACGGTACAATTAACTTGTGACATTGCGCACAATTATAGTTTGCAGGGTCGAGAGGGCGTTGTAAGGAGAGTTTAGCGAGTTATGAAGCGACCTCAATTGATGGGAACTCTACTAATTCTAGTAGGTTTCGTCGGGATTCTGTTTCTTCTCACCGGGGGTAGGTTTTCATTTGCCCGTCAATTAAGTGGCGACGACGCCTCTGTCCTCAATCTAACGGGCGACAAAACCGTCCAGTTTGTATTGGTGACGTTGGGTGTCCTCGGCGCAATGGGTGGCATGGCTGCCGCTATTGCATTTGTGGTCTGGCGCTTGAATCGTGATATCACCCAAGCCCAAACCAGTGCTGCCGAACCGACCAATCCTCTCGATTATCGGATATATGGTCATCGCGCCGCGCTGGTGTTGATAGGTGGCATTACGATTGCCATGTTGTTGTTCTGCCAAGCCATCAGCATGGTACCCGGTTTTGGGGGACAGGATATTCTGCCTGTTGCCGCCGGGGAAGAAGCCCAAGCCATTGACCGATTATTTCTGATTGAATATGTCATCATGTCTGTTATTTTTGGCATCGTCGTGGGCATGTTCCTCCATAGCTTGCTCTATTTCCGTGCTGCCAAAGATGACCGTAGCGATGGTGAATATATTCACGGGCACAATGCGCTCGAAATCGGGTGGACGGTGCTGCCAGCCATCATCGTGACCATTCTTGGGATCTATGCGCTGATTACCTTTATTGACATTTTTAAAGAAGAAGACAACGAATATGTCATTAAAGTAACCGGGCAGCAGTGGGCATGGACATTTGAATATCCCGACAACCCCGACACTGAAGCCGAAGACAGTTTTTTCAGCGATGAACTTGTCTTGCTACAAAACCAGCCTATCAAACTCGAAATGAATTCTCTGGATGTAATTCACTCCTTCTGGGTTCCTGAACTGCGGGTTAAACAGGACGTCACACCCGGTGTAGAAACGGTCTATCGCGTTACTCCGACTCTAGCAGGCGAATATAGTATTCGCTGCACCGAAATCTGCGGGCTAAACCACTCGTTGATGCTGGCGGACGTACTGGTGATGGATCAGAGTTCCTATGACAAATGGGTCGAGGCGAAACTAGCCGAATTACAAGACCCAGTAGCCGTTGGGCAAACCCTCGCTGCTCCGTGTCTGACCTGCCACTCCCTTGACGGCAGTCGCGTTGTTGGCCCCACATGGAAAGAACTCTATGGCAGTGAAGTGCCAATTGAAGGCGAAGGCAGTATCCTCGCGGATGCCGATTACATCCTCAATTCGATTCTGAATCCAAATGGGCAAATTCATCAAGGGTATCCCGCCGGGATTATGCCGCAAACCTATGCCGCTACCTATTCGGAAGTTCAGCTTGGTCAACTCCTTGCCTATATCAAGTCCCAATCCGAAATTGGACGACAAGAATTAGAAGCCGAGTCACCAGCAACCGACGAAGCGCCAGAAGGTGATTTACAAGTGGGAGCAGTAGTGAACTAAAGGTGTCATTATGTTAATACCGAGACCCATCCGTATTCTCTATCATATTGGGCTTGTGCGCGGGATGGTGGTTGGTATCCTTGCCGCGATTGCAGGCATGGTTCTGACCAACATCGTGCGTGCCGCGTTTGGCATGGACACAATGGATTTGATGCTGCCACTTGAGGCCCTGTTTGGCTCGACCATTTGGCAGGCTCGTACCAACCCCGACACGGCGACCGAAATCGTCACGGGTATGGGCGCGATCTTCTTCACTCTCGGCTTTTTGGCTGGTGTGGGGTCGCTCAATGACTGGTTTGCATGGTCAATCGGGCGCAAAGGTGGCGATGGTCACTTCCATGCCAAAGAAGGCATCCCAACGTGGACGCGCTATTTTAGCTTCGATACCAATCACAAGGTTGTCGGCATCCAATACGGCCTGACCTCGATTTTGGTGTTGATGGTCGGCGGGTTGTTCGCGCTGATCTTCCGCACCGAACTGGCCCAACCGGGTCTGCAATACCTGAGTAATGACCAATATAACAACTACATCGGGATTCACGGTCTGCTCATGATTGTTGCCGTTTTGTTAGGTGTCGGGGCGCTCTCCAACTATCTTGTGCCGATCATGATTGGCGCTCAAGATATGGCCTTCCCACGTCTGAACGGCTTTTCCTATTGGATCGGCTTTCCGGCGGCAATTCTGCTGCTGATGGCCCTGCCAATGGGTGGGTTTGATACCGGATGGACAGCTTATCCGCCTCTGAGCGTGCGAGCGCCCTTGGGGATGCAATTTGTATTGCTCTCGGTGTTTATCCTCGGTTTCCAATCTATTGTCGGTTCGATCAACCTGCTAGTGACCATCTTTATGATGCGTGCCCCCGGCATGACATGGTTTCGTATGCCAATTTTTGTCTGGGGTGTAATGGCGGCTTCCCTGCTCCAATTCACCGCCACGCAGTTCTTCGGGTTGGCCTTCATCTCCGTCGTCATTCAACGCTGGGTAGATATTCCATTCTATGATCCGGCACGCGGCGGCAACGTCACGCTCTATCAGCATATTTTCTGGTTCTACTCACACCCGACAGTCTACATCTGGGTATTGCCCGGCTTGGGTGTCATCAGCGAAATTTTGCCTGTGTTCAGCCGCAAACCACTATTCGGTTACAAACCGATTGCGCTGTCCAGTATGGCGATTGCCTTCATGGGCTATCTGGTATGGGCGCACCATATGTTCACCTCAGCGATGGATCCTTTCCTGCGCCTGCCCTTCATGTTGACTACACTCACCATTGCCGTGCCGACGGGGATTAAATTCTTCAACTGGATTGGCACGCTGTGGGGTGGCAAGATTCACATCTCAACCCCGATGTTGTTCTCGTTGGGTGCGTTCATCTTGTTCCTGCTCGGCGGTCTAACTGGCCCACCCAATGGTTTGGTGGTTACCGGCATTCACCTACACGATACCCACTGGGTTGTGGCGCACTTCCACATTACCGTGTTCGGCGGCTTCCTATTCTCACTCTTGGCGGCCATCTACTATTGGTTCCCCAAGATGACAGGCAAGATGTTCAACGAATTTTTGGGCCGTGTCCATTTCTGGTTCATGTTTGGTGGGTTTGCCACCTTCGCCTTAAGTTTGTTCCGCATCGGTATTTTGGGGATGCCCCGCCGCTATGCCAATTATCCAACCGAATGGGGCTATGGTAGCCTAAATATGGTGGCGACCATTGCAGCATTCGTCGCGGGTGGCAGTATGCTAGTTTTCATCTTCAATATGGCCTTTAGCGTGCGCTATGGTGTCAAAGCGTCACCCAACCCTTGGCGCTCACGCGGGTTGGAATGGCAAATCGCCTCGCCCGTGCCCGAATTTAATTTCAGCGCCATACCGGAAATCGTGGGACATCCCTATGATTATGGTTTGCCGGGAGCGGTCTATGCCATCTTGAGTCCGGAAGATCAGGTTGCGCCGCTGGAAGATGCCTATACACCACTAGATGAATCTAGCGCTGTTAGCGGCAGCATGGTAGCCGCGCACGCTGCTGGCGACTAATTTTTGAGGGGGAAAGCCAATCATGGAACACGAAACACACTCAGGTAAAGGCAAGGCTGCCGAATATCTACAGGGCATTATTGTCCTCGTGGTACTGGCAGTCTTTACAGCCATTGAATATGCCATCGGGACCGCCGATGATCTTCCGTTGTTTAGCAGTACATTGATTCCGTTGACCCTCATCGCAGTGGTCAAAGCCGGGGTCATCATCAATTACTACATGCACATTTCGCATATGTGGAATCCAGAGGACGAAGCAGACGAGGGGCACGCAGAATAATGAGCACGACAGCACTTGAACCCATTGCCCATCACGGGACGGTGGTCGAGCATGATGGTCATCATGGCGGCCTTATTCCAATCGCGCCCGAACGTCAGCTTCAGTTTAATCGGTTAGGGATGTGGCTGTTTATCATCTCCGAAACCTTCCTGTTCGCCGGGATTCTCATTATGCGACTCGTCTTGGGGCGCAACGAAGAGGGCTTCACCCGTCCCGAACTCAGCCAATCGTTGGGCCTGCTGATTACCTCCATCCTGTTGGCAAGCAGCTTTTTCGTCAACCGCGCCGAAGTCGCCATCAAACATAATGACCGCTTCCAATTCAATCTCAGCACCTTTTTGGCGATTGCATTGGGGGTCATCTTTGTCGGGGGCGTCGTGTACGAATGGAACGAGGCCCTCAATCACTTTAAGCCGGATGGTCACATCGAAGGCGGCCTGTTCTTTTTCATGACGGGTGTCCATGCCCTACACGTTCTCACCGGGGTAATTTTCCTGTTGATCGTGTTTGCCAACGGCATCCGAGGTCACTATTCCGCCAAGAGTCATTGGGGAGTCGAATCCTGCGCCCTCTATTGGCACTTCGTTGACGTGGTGTGGGTCTTCTTCTATGTCGCCCTCTATCTGATTGGAACTGTACCGGAAACCGTCGCCCATTAATTAGCTGGCAGCGACACGCTTTTCTGAAAATCACAATTGAGCAGAGGCGGGTTAAGCAAGTCAAGATAACCCGCCTTTGTTTGAAGGTATGTAATAAAATCCAATGGATGCAACAACTGAAGCCTTCCTGAAATCATGGGAATGGCGTTGGGACGTAATTTTCGTCATACTCGTTTGTGTATCAATTTACGTCACGGGTTGGGTGCGGCTACGACGCATGGGCGCGAAAATCGCTAATGGGTGGCGGCTGGCGTCCTATCTCAGCGGGATGGGATTCGTCGCACTCGCTTTACTTTCCGGCATTGGCACATTTGAATCGCTGCTGTTTTTTATTCACATGATTCAGCATATTTTGATGATGATGTACGCTGCGCCGCTGATTATGTTGGCGGCCCCCATGCCCATTGGGATGTGGGGATTACCACGTCCGATCCGGCTGCAATTAGCCAAATTTCTCAACCAGAAATCACCTCTCCGGCAGATCATTGTCACCATCACCAAGCCGGGGATTATTTGGATGTTCTATACGCTCAATTTGTGGATGTGGCACGACGCCGAAATGTACGAACGCGCCACCACCCACAGCACCATCCACAACATCCAGCATTTGCTATTTTTCGGCACGGCCCTAGCCATTTGGTGGCACACCACCGACGCCGCACCAAAGTTCCATAAACATCGCACCTATGGCAAACGTATTATGTTTGCGGCTGGTACCTATTTTCAGAATCTACTATTGGGTATCTATATCACGATGTCGCCGGAGTTGATTTATACCTATTACGCCACCGTGCCGCGTATGTGGGGTATCGAGGCGCACCGCGACCAAACCGTCGGCGGCCTGATTATGTGGATTCCGGGTGGCATGATGTACGGCTATACCATCCTGATTTTGATTTCGCGGCTGATGGATTATTCCGAGAAGCAGGCGCAAATTAAAGCCAATCGCGCCAAACTTAAACGTCAGCAGGCCAAAGGAATCGCAGCGCCATGAAACGGATGGTAATCGTGATAGTGCTTCTCAGTGCGACCTTTGTTCCAATGGCGCGTACTGATGCACATGGCTTGGGGAATCAACAACTGGAGCAGGTCGAGGCCGGGCCATATCTGGTGTCGGCATGGACCGATCCTAAAAACGTGACCGTTGAAGATGAATTACACGTCACGGTTTCGGTACAGGATCAGGAAAAAGACTTTATCCTAGAGGCTGATGTTCAGATAAACGCGGTTTTGGCAGCCGACCCAACCATCACCGAATCGGAACGCGCCACCCATGACAATGCCGCCCAAAAGCTGTTTTATGAGGCCCCGATGCGGCTAAATAAAACAGGGCAATGGCACATGACAATTGTGATTGAAAGTGAGCTTGGTCAAGGCACAGCCAGTTTTGACTTAGCGGTAGTCGAAGCCTCGAACAATTGGACGCGCTGGTTATGGCCCGCAATCGGGATAGCCGCCGTCGCACTTGTGCTGGCATTCGGGATGTATCGTAAGAATAAACCACAGGGGAGTAAATGATTTGAGCATTCGGCAAGAAACCAATACCCTTACCGGAACCGTCACCAACGAGGTATCGCTGTGGCAGACGCTATCTAGCCTGTTTAAATTACGCATTGTCAGCCTGCTGCTGTTTGCGGCAGTCGGTGGGGCTTTTCTAGGGGCAGCGGGTCGCCCCGGCCTATTAGACATGATTATCCTGTTGATGACAGGTGGTCTTTCAGCGGCAGGCGCATCGGCCCTCAATCAATATATCGAACGTGATTCCGATGGGGATATGAAACGCACCCGCCAACGCCCCTTGGTTACAGGCCACATCCAGCACCCCGAATATGTGCTGTGGATCGCCCTTGCCATGATTTTGTTACCCGTCGCGGCGGTCTGGCCCTTCAATCCCGAACTTGGCTTTTTTCTGCTATTAGGGGCAATGATTTACGTCGGCGTCTATACCATCTGGCTGAAACCCCGCACCATGCTCAATATTGTGATTGGTGGAGCAGCGGGAAGTTGTGCTGTATTAAGCGGTGGGGCGGCAGTCGGCGCGTGGAATGACCCCGGTGTATTGGCGTTGGCAGCGATTGTGTTCCTATGGACGCCCACCCACTTTTGGGCGCTGGCAATTATGTATCGGGAAGACTATATCGCCAGCAAAACACCGATGCTGCCTGCCCGTACTTCGGCGCGTACCTCCGCCATATGGGGTTTTGTTCATGCCATCGGCTTGGCAATCTTGGCGATTGCGATAGGGGCCCACGCCGCGCTTGGCCTGATCTATTTTGTGCCGTCTTTGCTCATGACCCTGTATTTCTTATATCACAGTGTGCGGCTGATTTTTGTGCCGACCCGGAAACAAGCCCTAAAATTGTTCCTGACCAGTAATCTCTACCTCGCAGTCATCATCATGTTTGTCTGTATATCATCGGTGGCGGGTTACTAAAATCCGCCCCACCCAACCGATAAGAGGTGTATTGGAATGTTAGCGACTTCAGATTTACCGACCCTAAATGCGATTTTGAATACGATGGCGGCTGCCCTGCTCGGATTGGGTTATTATTTCATCAAGCAAGATCGCTGGAAAGCGCACCGTGCCACGATGATTGCCGCTGTCATTGTCTCGGCAGTGTTTCTGACCTCCTATTTGATCTACCACGCGCAGGAGGGTTCAAAACCCTATGAGGGCGAGGGGATTCTGCGGATTATCTATTTCCTAATCCTCATCCCGCATGTGATTTTGGCGGCGGTGAATGTGCCGTTTATCCTGATGACCTTGTGGCGAGCCTATAAAGACCCCTTTGATGGCAGGCATCGCAAAATTGCCCGTTACGTCTGGCCCGTGTGGATTTATGTCTCGGTGACAGGCGTGCTAGTCTATATTATGCTGTACGTCTCCGAACATTAGCAGCAAATGGTGGTTACTTATATAAGCCACAAGGGAATTCGTAACTGTAGTTACGAATTCAAATTCGGCGCATATAATAGACAACAATAGAATATACGTTCTAATGTCTAATTTCTACTCCGCCACCTGACTTGGATTAAACTGCTGAGTTGGATCACCGGCTACGGCACTGTCTTTGGCGTCCAGATAGGTACGGCGAATCTCGGCGATCAGCGTAAATTCATCTGGTGGCAGACTCCCCCACAATTCCGTCGGGGTTGCAATCCCTCCCCGATTATTGGCAACGTAGGTCTTGAGCCACGCAAAAAACGCTGCATCTCCCACCATTTCGCGCACATCTTGCAGCATCAACACACCGCGCAGATACACTGCATCAATATAACCTCTAAATGCCGTGAAGTTATAAATCGGCGAATCCACCGCATCTTCACTCGGATGTTTTAGAATGCGGAAATTCCACCACCAATTGACCCGTTCAGGGTCGGTGCGCTCAAAAAAGAGGAGTTCGCTATAGGTTGCCAGCGCCTCATCCAAATAGGGGTTAAGACCCTGATCGTTACTGACGATGCCATACCACCATTGATGCGAGACTTCATGCGCGGTGATGATGGTCAGCCAGTCGTTATTGTTGCCACTCCACGTCCTAAACCATGCCTCACTGACAAACACCATACCCGTAAATTCCATGCCATCCGGGAAATCACCTTCGACAATCACAAGGCGATCATACGGATATGGCCCATAGTTTTGGGTAAACACCACGAGGGCTTTTTGGGCCGTATCTAGCGCATGGCCGGCTGGATTTAAGCCTGTCGGGGCATTATCAGGGAAATAATAGAGTTCGACCAGCACCCCACCCGCCATCGCGCTGGTTTTTTGGACGGCGTCGCTGAGGCTGATGGATAAATCACGGGCACTGTCGAGTTTAAACGTCCAAACATTCATGTCGGGTTGGGCGACCTCACCCGGCCCTGCCACCTGTAAGGAGGGCGGCCCGTTTACTACTGTCAGTTCGACATCGTAATCACCCGCTATCGGCATAGTCTGTTCACCGATGTTGTATTCACGCGGGACATACCAATTGCCGTCGCCCTGATAAATGGCGATGGTCGGCATCCATAAGCCCAAATTCGTCTGGCGGAAGCTGTACCCCAGATAGCCCCAGCGTCCACCATAGCTGTCATAGATCGCTGGTAATTTGAGGCTGAAACTGAGATGCAGGGCGATTTCGCAGTTCGGGCCAAGTTTGTCGCGCAGTGGCACGGCTAGGCGTGTGCCATCCAATACAACGCCGCCCATAATATGCCCGTCCGCGTCTACTACCTGTTCCAGCGTCATAATATCGGGCAAATGGTTGGGTTCGGCATGAAACACAATCTCGCGCAAAAAATCTTGGGAGTCATTGCGATAAATGGTGGTCTGCTGCACCTGCACCGATTGGGTGGGCCAATCGAGTGTCGCATCTGCCGAATAGCGCACTTGGCGCAGGGTCGTATCACTGGTGCAGACGGGTTCAGGCGTATTGGTAGGGATTGGCGTCGCGTTGATTTGACCGGACACCAGTGGCGCTTGGCTTGGCATTGGTGGCAAGGTAAACAGGGCTGCTGCCGGTAACGTTTGGGTGGGCAGACCGTTACCCTCATCCGCCCCACTTAAATTGCACGCCATCACACCAAATAACAAGCCAACCCAGATGCCTAAGCCTAATTTTTTCAACACCAACGTCACTCCGATTTATCAATCCAGAAAATCACGCAATAGGTTTACATCAACCTTGTGATAAGGTCGAATACGTTTGACCTATGATGTTTCCACCCCAGATAAACAGCCACCTGCCATTTACCTGACTTTAAAAGCTACCAATCTTTTTCTATATGAACCGATTTGCTATGCCTAATCACAAATTCTACAGCATGTGTGTGAATAACAGTGGACTCTTGGGACACATTATCCGCAAGATGAATCCCAATGACATCAAGATCCTTATCGCGGTCATCAAGTTCATTGTAAATCTCCCAACTAACCTCAATACAATCTTCAAATCGCATTTTGAAGTATTTTGGTTCTTCAGAGTCGTATAGACAGTCCAACACCAATACTTTCCCAAACAGGATCAATTGAACGTTTAGAACACTAATACCTTTTGGGGGAACACCCATCAATCGGAAAATTTCTAGTCGGTCTGACATCAGGATGCATCTCGCATGACCAACATCAGCGTAATGTCGTCTGACTGGGGCGCATCCCCGACAAATTCATGAATATCCGTAACCACCGTGTCGCGCATATGGTCGCAACTCAGGGCAGGGTTAGCGCGAATCGTCTTGAGCAGGCGCGCTTCTGAATACAAATTACCCGACATATCCTGCGCCTCAGTCACCCCATCGGTATACATGATGAGAATATCAGATGGGGCAAGCTGATGGGTTTGCTGCTTCCATTTACCCGTATCAAACATACCCATCGGGATACCCGTCCTCGCTAATTTCTGCACTCCATTGGCGGCTTTGATATTCAAAACAAACGCGGGGTTATGGCCTGCGCTGGCATAGGTCAACACGCCATCAGATGGGTTCAGCACCCCATAAAATACCGTCACAAAAAGGTTGGTGCGTGTATCCTGCAAAATACGCAGGTTCGCGGCTCGTAACACCGTCGCAGGTTCATCGGGATATTCAAAAGCGTAGGTACGAATCAGTGTCCGGCTGAGGGCCATAAACAGCGCCGCGCCTGTCCCTTTATCCGCCACATCCGCCACCACAAAGCCGATTTTGCCATCCGGGAAGTTAATTAAATCGTAGAAATCGCCGCACGTCTCACGCGCCGAGTCAATCGTTGCGGCAAGCTGCCACCCGGTCACCTGTGGCAATTCGCTTGGCAAAAAGCTGGCTTGCACTTTACCCGCAAACGCCAATTCCTGCATGGTCTTCTGATGGGCCAATGTCTCATGGTAAATTTTGGCGCTGTGCAGGGCTGAGGCAATTTGCGCCGCAAGAGATTGAATCGGCAGGATAAAGCGGTTCATCTTGCCAATCCGCAGCCCGCTGAAATAGATGCCACCAATCGCCTCGCGGGTATCCACGTCCAAAATCGGGATCGCCAACATCGAAAAAACGGCGGGCTTATTGGCGGCCCAAGGCATTGGTTTTTTCGATTCAATGATGACAGGCTCAGTTTGGGTACTCATCCACCGCCAAAAAGTTTCATCGGGTCGGTACTGGTTTTGAATATGATCAAGCAAACAGCGATTTGGATAGAGTTGGATATAAATCGCTGAACTGAGGAACATCGGCGGGACATGGGTCTTCAGTATATCTGGTAGGGTCGAGGCGTCCGACGGCCCATTGATTATCTCGCGACCCAAATGCTCAAGCAGTTCCATTTCACGCGAACGCTGCAAGCTACGGTCAACCGACTTACTTAGCCGATTGAGCAAAACACAAATCAGCACAAGTCCAGTCCCAAACATCAGGAAAGCAGGGAAGCCGTCACCTGAATAAACTCCCGCGCCCAAGATACCAAAAGGTTCAGCTAGGAAATTGATTCCGACCGACAAGACGAGTACCCAGAGAAAATTCCTGAAGCCCGCCCGAAATTCGGGTGAGGCAAGAATCTGGCGCGAGATATACAGCAGATAAGGTAGTTCAAACACCACACCAACGACAACATGGACGAGAATTGCCACCAACCCCAACACAAGATCATCGGCTTGCAAACCAGCCAGAGGATATTCACCCCCGATGGCCTCATAGGCACGCAAAGCTATCAACCCGGCTATGGTGGCTGAGACGACCGTACCCATAAATCGGCGTAGCATGTTCCAAAAAACAAAACTCAGGCGCGGGGCACGCCGCCATTCATTGAAATAATCACCCGCTGCCACAATCAGTGGAAGCCAGAAGGCCGTCGGGCCAAACAGCAGCACCCCCGACCATGTGATAATCGGCGCAAGCGATCCCTGTGTCGAGACTTGTTCTGTCCCCAGCGACAGGGCAAGGTAAAAATCCAGTTGTTCGGCTAGGGCAATGAAAAACAGCAAGAACGCCAGCATAGGCCATTCGTGTTGGATAATCCCGGTATCGGTCTCTAATACAAGCCAAATGACCCCTAACAAAACAATCGGAGTGTATAGGAGTAGCGCTAAGGTATCCGCCAGCACACCTATGTTACGGGGGCCAATACTGTCCAAACTAGGATGAAGGTATCTGGAAATTCTTGTCAGAAATGGGTTCATGGGCGCAATTTTCTTGAATAATTTTCAATTGAATGTCTGTTATATCCCTATCCGGCGGCACACACAATCTTTTTGGGCAAGAAACAAAAAAGCCCCATTGATTTAGGGGCTAGTTAATCTCAAGCAAGTGAGCGTTTTAGGTCTTTTGGGTGACCTTAAATTCCAGTGGCATCCCTAACATCAATTGCGTTTGGGCCTGTACCACCGGGAAAGCAACACAAATCAGCGTAATGGTCGGCAGCATCGGAATGCTCAACAACGTCATTAGGCGTTCTTTGCGGGTACTGATATTCCCCTCAGGACGCAGCGGACGCAGACGCGCATCTACAAAAAACACGAACAGCGTCATGATAATCACAATTAAAAACCCGACCTGCAACAAGACAAATGGCAGGGCATTCGAGTTTTCGCGCACAATATCAGGATGCAGCAGTGCGGGGAGTTGTGTTCCCAGTGTGATAATCACCCAGCCCGCGCCAGCTAGTAAATTGTCATGGGCTACGCGAAAGACCAGCTTAAACCCATTCTTAAAGCCGGTTGAGGGGTGTTCATTCATCTGCGAAATAGCATAGCCGATTTCTTTCGCCCCCCAAGCATGACGCAGGGTTTGACGATAGCGGCGCATGACCGAGTCCCAGACATTTTTCCCGGTGGTGGCACAGGCCAAGAATGGGAAAAACATAGGGCGCAGCACCAAATCGCCTTCGCGCTTGAAAAACGACTTGATATACATATGCCATTCGTCGGCGATCACGTCTGAGTCCCAATAGCCCATGTTATCCAACAATTTCAGGCTCATGGAATAGGACGACATCGGCAGGGCACGCCACCACGGAGCAGCGATATAGGCCAACTCCCACGCCGAGGAATAGGCGTGCAGCAGGCGCATAAAGGGATTGATCTCCCACACGTTGCCATGATAGCGAATGGGCGCTTGCCAGAAAGCGGAATAACGGCGATCATCGAGGGCGAACATCACCCCCAATGCTTCAAAATGGCGCGGATGCCACAGCGTATCGGCGTCCATCGTAGTAACGACAATGTGATGAATGTTCATACCCATTTCATCTACCAACCGCCGACGTGCCCACCGGGCAGCCCATGCCTGATTCGCCGATTTGCACTGAATCTCGTTATGCAATCCTTTGGGATGCACCGGGAAGAAAAAGTTAGCAAACAGGCGGTCATATTCCGCCTTGAGGATTTCACCTTTGGCAATACCATCGGGGTCGCCGGATTCCATCGCCAAGACAATTGTGATGGCATCCAGCGCGTTTGGCTGTGCCGCAAGACGATCTAAGGTCGTCCGCAGGGTGTCGAGTTCTTCTTTGTAGTTCGGGATGATGATGATGTGATGTGCTTTTTCCAACGGCAAACTGAGGTCGTTGGCATGTTTGGCATAATATTTTCGCCAATCACGGCCTTCCCATGTGCGAATCCGGCGTAGGCCCATCAATACAGCGACCCCGGCAAACAGAAAACGCACAGCGGAATACATGCCCAACAGCGCCGCACCCAACATCATCGTCATGGGAGCATAGATCGCGCCAAGCACTACAACGCCAAGTGCCAGCCACGCCAATCCACCGGGGATTGCATCAAGGATGTACTCCGGGATACGACGCGGGGCAGAACCAGCATATACCCGCGTGGCCCCAAGCTGCACGTTGTTACGACGATTCCCTCTCGATTGATAGGGCACTGATGCCTCTCCGAGATTAAGCGCGAAGTTGATTCCTAAAATACTAATGGCTTCACGCTGTAGACGAAACTAATAGTTCGATTGTTCCATTCATCTGACAATATTTTATTGTAACAGATAAATGGGGCAACAGGTTAACCTACCCTCGGCGGTTTTCACCAATGGCGATTATTCGAATTTTTTCGCCATTACGATATTGGTCGTTTCGTAGCCGATTTTTTGATAGAGAGCATAGGCCGACGGGTTATGCCCAAACACATGTAGGCCAATCGTCGTCAGACCCAGTTTTTTCACTTCATCTTCGAGGGCCAACATCGCTTGGGTAGCATACCCCTGCCGCCGAAATTGCTCATGCACTAGCAGATCATAAATCCATGCGGACTTTTGACTTCCCTCACCGCGCACCGCAAACCAAATCGCCCCAACATTTTGGCCTTTGGTTTCGTCAAAAATCGAAAACAGGTACTGATTGGGTGATTGGACGCCGTTGGGGAGCAGTTGATCGAACTCAGCTTTGGAGAGTTCAAGTGCTTTATCAGCAGGCCAATTACCCGCCCTGACTTTTTCAGCGGCGTAGTCGTCAATCATATAATCTAGAAAAGACGTAAGTTCTTCTTCGGTCATTGGGTTCAAGCGCGTCATAATCATTCCTCGTGAGTTGTTGAAAATTTTCAAGGTAACGACTTACCCATCCATTCAATATGGCAAGGTGATTCATCGGTATTCTCAGATTGCACGCTCAATTTATACCAAGTAGGCTCTATATAAGTGTTCTCTCCGTAGACTGCTATTCTGACGAAATAAGTGCCCACAGGTAAATCTGGTTTTTCTGGTAAGTTTAGTTCCGTGATAAGCCTTTGCCCCGAAGGTATCACAACCCTCATGGAGAACTCATTCTCATGTTCTTTAAATTGAATTAAGTCTAGAAACAAAAAATCCCCTTTTGTTTGTATATCAAGGGGCTGGAAGTTATCAATTTTGTCTTGCCTAGCCCAGTAGAGATGTAACGGATCGAAACGCTTGATAGGACTCTTGTCTTCGTTCCGAACTTCGATGAGCCTTCCAACACACTTTTTCGCAGGGAGTTGCCCCTTATTTATGACTTTTAATCTGATAAACCAACTCGTTTCCCAGCCCTGACCTTTTTCTCCCTTTGTTGGTTCGGAACGCTGAACCTCCTCCCAAATCTCCAGTTTTGGTGCTTTTAGTATGGGTCGGAGAGCCGTCATGTAGATGCTCGTGCCACTTATTAATAAGGAAAATATGCTGATACAAAGACCTAAATTAAGTCTTATAAAGCCTAGTATCACTAGGACAACAATCCATATAACACAGACAAAAATATCGCCTAGCTTTGACTTTGTGATTTGCACGTTCCTCAACATTTTTATAATCCTAAAATTCTAAAACTTGAAAAGTAGCAAAGCGATAGGCATAGGCTTGATGGAATTTTCGGGCAGGTAACCACGCATGGGCCTGTAATTCAGGATAGCGACCGGAGGGGTTGTGAAGTAGATAAGCAGTCGGGCGTCCCCCCCGCCATCGAAACCCATGCAGCAGCACCGAATGGCCTCCATAGCGGCGCGATTGTGGTTTCTGCTCCCCAATTTCGGGGGTCACCGTCGCGGCGACCAGATGCCCTTGCCACAGATGATAACAAATTCCGAGGGGGGACGCATAGCTGTAGCCATTAAGTTGTAGGCCATATTGGGCGGCTAATTTAACCTGTGCAGCGAAGTACCAGCCTTCATCAATCCAGCGGCCCTGTGCATCCCGTACCACATAACCCCCTTCGGTAAGTCCCGCTTGGGTTAATTGCCACAGCGACGGCGCAGGGGTATGGGGTTGATGAGCCTCAATTGCCATTTTTATGACCGCCAGCGCACATACCCGATGTGACCAAAAAGCATAATCTTGGGGATCGGATGAGCCAAACACGGCCCAATGGGGGTCTTGTGTACCATCATAGCCGTGATGGATGTAGTCATTGATGCGTTCGGGGCTGGCAAATTGGGGGACGTAGGGAACATCGAGCGGCACACGATATTCACCGTCAGGTAAAGTAGCCAATTTTGAACGCCACCCCGCCCCATTCCGCCATGCTATCAGCGGGTCTATGAAGCGGTGGAGTTCATTTTTTAGCCGCATTATTTCTTGACACCTGCCACCCCGCGAGTGGCCGCATGTTCCAATAATTTACTGCGATAATCGAAGGTAGTTTGGCGTTTTTCGGCGTGGCGTTGGAGGCCAAGTTGAATCAATTCATCTACCACCTGCGCGGCAGTCTTACCCGATTTTTCCCACAGATAGAAGGACAGCGACCCCGGCAAAGTGTTGATTTCGTTCAACCACACCTCACCCAAGTCGGGTTTGACTAGAAAATCAATCCGCGCAATGCCCTGCCCCTGAATGGCGACAAAAGCACGTTTGGCGATGTCCTGAATTTTGGCAGTCAATTCGGGGCTGATGGGGGCGGGGATAATACGATCCGCGCCTTTCATGCCTGCCGCTTTGCCACCCTTGCCACGCATGTATTTTTCGTCATAGGTCAAAAAGGCTTCACCGGAAAGGGGCTGCTCCAATACCGAGGCCTGAATTTCGGTGTTGCCCATCACAGAACAGTTGATTTCGACCCCACCCACAAGGGCGCGTTCCACCAGCAAATCTTGGGCAAGGCTGGCGGCAACGTCAATATGCATTCGGGCTTGGTCTTCGTTTTCAATCTTGGCGATGCCGATGCTGGAACCGAGGGTGGCAGGCTTCACAAAGGCCGGATAGCCCTGTTCCATGATACGTTCTAAAATTGGGGCGGGGTTCGCCAGCCAATCGCGCCGCGTAAAGGCGACGGCATCCAACACCGGGATGTCATATTGTTTCAGCAAGGCCTTCGCCACGACTTTATGATTGGCAATCGCGGAGGCCAACACGCCTGTGCCGATATAGGGGATGTTCGCCATTTCCAACAACCCTTGCAGTGTACCATCTTCGCCATGCGTGCCATGCACCGAACAAAAAGCGACATCAATGCGCTGGAAGGTATTTTTTTGCAAGCGGCCTGCCAGCGGAGGATAAATAACACCGGGGTAGCGGGTGTTGGAGGAAAACATCACCTCATAGACCGTTGCCACCGATGAAATATCGTCCAATTGGAAATTTTGGATGTCGCGCAGACCCGGCCCGTTCAACCAGCGACCATCGCGGGTAATGTACAGCGGCACAATCTCATATTTATTAGGATTCATGGCCTGCATGACTTGTTGGGCCGTCACAATCGAAACTTCATGTTCCACCGAACGACTGCCGAAAATCACACCCACTGTCAGTTTATTATTCGCCATTGGTTGTTAATTCCATTCGTAGGGGCAAGGCTAAGACTCACCCAATTTTCACATATAGTTGTCGGGCAGGTCGTTGAGAATCAGCACGGCGTCACCTGCCTTCAATTCAGCCTGATACCATTGAATCGCTTCGGTCACGGTCTCAAAAACATGTAGGTGCGTTTCATCAAAGCCCGCATTTTTCACCCCACGCTGAATCGGCTTGGTCTGTTCCACCCCGACTAACACAATATCGGTGCAGGCGGCAGCGGCCCGTTGACCCAATTGTTCATTCTCCTGCTCATGCAACGGGCCAAGTTCGACCATACCGGGGGTAATCAGCACCCGCCGTCCATGTTGGTTGAGTTTTAACACCTCTAACGCACTCGACGACCCGACTGGATTGGTGTTATAGGCATCGTCCAACATCATGACCCCATTCGGCAGGCGGGTTTGTTTTAGGCGGTGTTCAGTCGCAGTTAAGGTCGCTACACGCAAGCCGATTTCCGCCAACGACATGCCCAATTGATGCGCCACAGTGGTTGCCAACAGGATATTGGTGACGTTGTGCAAGCCGATCAGGGTGGTGTTAAAGGTACGTTCGTCGCCTGTTTGCCGATCTACCACATCAAATTTGAGGCCATCAAGGGTATGCTGGATATTTTGGGCGATGAGATGAGCCTCTTCACGGGGGGGATTGCCATAGGACACGCCGATACAGGTATCGGGATAACTGCGCTGGCCCATGCCCCGCACTAAGTCATCATCAAAGTTGAACGCGACAAACCCATCTTTCGGTACGGCCTCTACCAATTCATATTTGGCGGTGACGATGTTTTCCAATGTGCCAAAACGCTCTAAATGCTGCGGGCCGACAGCGGTGACAATGCCGGCTTGGGGTTTGGTCAGTTCACAAATACGCTTGATTTCGCCGGGGATGTACGCCCCCATCTCGATAATGAAATAATCATCGCCGGCATTGGGGTCAAAGTCGTTATTGATGACCAGACACACCCCCATCAGCGTGTTATAACTTTTGGGGGTCTTGATGACCTTATAACGTCCACTCAAAATATGGTGCAAGTAATCTTTGGTGCTGGTTTTGCCAAAACTGCCCGTGATGCCGATGACCTTCACCCGTGATTGGGCCAAACGCTGACGGGCACGCTCACGAAACATGCGTCGCATCGAAGATTCAACCGGATACATCAGGATATTGGCGGCAGAGAGGGCCAATGGCGCAAGTAGATAGGCGATCATGCCAATCAGCGATACTGCGCCTAACGTGCTGGCAGTGATTTCATCGGCGATGCTTGCCAGAATTGCGGCGAGAGCCAGATTAAACATAATCGCCAACACAAAAGCCGTCACCAATAAGCGCATGGCACGTTGGGTGGCCTTGAAGGTTTTCTTGACCTCTTTGACAGGTTCAGGCCACGCGATGAACACGATAATCGCTGCCCAAAAGCCGACATGAATCGCAAGGGTATCAGGTGCAAAGGCCGTCAACGCGACAAACAACACCAAGCCGGTTACTACACCTTCTACCAATCGGTTAGGGGTGCTGCGTTCGCGTTTGGCAATTATCCAACGCAAAAAACGGCTGGACATATATTCTTCTATTTGGAAAAAACGGGCCAACCGATAAATGCGCCAGCAGGTCAGCGCGGCCCATAATGCAGCCAGCAGGAGTACAGCAATCATGATTAGTCCTGTTTGAAAAAGTGGGTCACAACATGCACAAAACGCGGGAGATTATCGAGATAGGCAAAATGCCCCGCGCCCTCAAACAATATCAGCCCCGCATCCGGGATTTCTCGTTCCAATACACGCCCTTCCGCCAATGGGGTATCCATATCCTTATCGCCCCAAAATAATAAGGTGGAGGCTTTGATGCGCCGTGCATAGGGAACTAAATCTTGGGCGACGACCAGCTTAAAGGTTTCCGCCAAGGGGCCAGCGTTTAAATAATCGGAGGAGCCGAATTTTTTACGCAAATAGACGCGGGTCTTTTCTTTTAATCCACCTAGACCGGGCAGGCTTAAAACCGTCATCAATATCTTGCGGCCCGTATAATACATCCGCAATTTGAGGGGAGGCGGTAATTTGACCCCGGCGCTGTTGGAGAGGGCGATTTTGCGTACCCGTTCGGGATAATCCGCGCCTAAAATCAAGCTGATGCGTCCGCCAAAAGAATGTCCGATTAAATAGACCTTGTCCAAGCCTACCGCATCCAGATATTGCACCACCCATCGCGCATAATCCGGCACGCTCCACGCTGTGGGGGGCAGTTCGGTTTCGCCAAAACCGGGTAGGTCAAGCACATGAGCCGTATAGCCATTACCTGCCATTTGAACCGCTACGGGGGCCATGCTGTGAATCGCGCCGCCCCAGCCATGCAGCAAAAGCACCACTGGCCCTTCGCCAATGACCGCTACACGGGTTTTGAGGCCGCCGATGGTGTGATAGTGAAGCGGCAGATCAATCATAGATCGGCTACCTGAATTTGAGCACCGAGTGCAATCAGTTTTTGCACTACATTTTCAAAGACGTAGTTCATCAAACCCGCGTTATCAATGGTGGATTTGCCCTCAGCACACAAGGTCGCAGCGAATAGGCCCAAGCCCGTCCGTACATCCGGCGAATCAATATATTCCCCGCGCAACTGACTCTTGCCAATGACGATGGCGCGGTGTGGGTCACACAATAAAATTTGAGCGCCCATGCCCTTTAATTTATCGGTAAACAGCAGGCGATTGTCATACAATTTTTCGTGAATCAGCGTCGTGCCACGTGTCTGGGTCGCCAAAACCGCCGCCATCGCTACGAGGTCGGACGGGAAACCGGGCCATGGGGCGGTATCAATCAATACGTCGGTTTCATCTGCCAGCCGCGCCACCCGCATATTTTGCTGTTCGGGGATGTGCAATAGGCTGCCATGTTTACCATTGCCATTTTTCGGGGCTTCCAGATAGAAATTCAGGCCGAGGCGCTCATAACCTTTGAGGATCATTTGCAGATCAGGCAGGTGGACATCATGAATGGTGACGTGGCCTTCGGTCATAGCGGCAATCGCGGCGATACTGGCAATTTCAATATGGTCGGAGGGCAGGTCTATCGTTGTGCCTTTAAACGCCTCCCCAATGCCATAAATGGTCAGCAGATTAGAGCCAATGCCCTCAATTTTTGCACCCATCTGCACCAATTGATGTTGCAAGGTACGTAAATGCGGCTCAGAGGCGGCATTGTAGATGGTGGTCTGTTTGCCGAGCGCCGCCGCCAACATACAGGCAAGGGCTGTCGCGGTCACGCTCATTTCGGTCAATAAAATTGACTTGGACTCCCACTCGACGGCGGTAATATTGACTGCCGTGCCATCAATTTCGATCTCTTGGCCCAGATCGCGCAGGGCCGCCATATGGGTGCGAATCCGACTGAGCGATTCGGCCCATTCAATCCGTACATGCCGCCGACGAGCAATCATCGGGGCGAGAAATAACATGCTGGCGGGGGCGCGGCGGGTCGTGGTTAAATCCAACACCCGACTGACAACGTGGCTGGTCTGAATTTGCAGCGTGCCGGGTTCAAGTTCAGTCACCACTGCGCCAAGTTGTTTAGCGATTTCTAAGACATTCGCTACATTTTGGGCATTTGGAACACGACGCAAGGTGACCGGGGCATCAGTCAATAAGGACGCAGCCAATGTTGCAATGGCGGCGTTGCTGTTGCCGGAGGGATGATAATCGCCATGCAACGGCGCTTGGCCCTCAATAATCAATCGCATGAGACACCCTTCAATCCATTTTGGGTATAAAATCGAATCGGATTATCCATAATGGGTTGTCTCGCGTCAAGCAGTGGTTTCCTGACAGTATTGTGGTCGTACAGGGCAAAAAAACTATTGTGCGTTAATGTGGTATCAATTGCCGGGGTCAATAAAGAAGGGAAATGCAGTGTGCGAACAACGAAATTACTTTTCATTAGTCTACTCATAACCATCATCTGCACCTTTGTCCCGTCGAAGCCAATTGCAGGGCAGGACAATCACTATTACTATGCCTACGCTTTCCAGATACTTGGTGGGAATATTGCTGTTTTTGCGGTTGACCCTCAGAATTCGAGTGAGTCAATCCATTTATTCAATACACTGGCTCCAGATGATCACCTATTGGATATTGTCTTAGCCAGTCCTGACGGACAATGGATCGCCCTAGTTTTATGGAGTCTCTATGGGCAAAGTGTGATTCGGCTAGTAAATGTCAATAATGCGGAAACCATAGATATTCCTATGGAGGTTGGCTTTGGGATATTCATCGAACATGAAGAACCTGATTTGCTTGGGCAGCCTCAAGGAATTGCATGGTCTCCCAATAGCCAATATTTAGGATTTATCGGGGATGATGGGGAAACTGCCAATCTCTATGCTTATGACATGGCACACCGAACGCTGATTCAAATTACATCCGACAATCGCAAGTACACCTTAGCATGGTCGCCTGATTCTCAGCATCTAGCCACTTCCTCGAACGACTGTTCCTCTGGTATTTGTAATATTCAAATAGAGACCTATAACTTCAATACAAGACAGCGTGAATCAATAGCTTCTGTTGGGCTAGGGGGCACAGCGGGTCTAGCGGCTCTTTGTCAAATACGCTGGTCACCGGATAATCGCTATGTGAGTTTCGCAAAATCGTGCGATATTTTGGACAATGCAAGTCCTAAAGAACTCTATTTATTGGACTCTGTAGAAAATAGGCTCAGTCAACTCACAGACTACACAACGATTGCGATTCAGCCTCCGGGTGCGCCGATTGATTTCTACCCAATTCGCTGGGCCGTCTATGATCCTGTTTGGGTGGATAATCACACCATGCTGGTGGGTAGCGTTCATGCGGAAGATACGGTAGACGCCGCCATCTCACAAATTATTGCTTATGATGTTCAAACACAGACACAATCTATCCTTCGTGACGACATTATGGCAACTCATTGGGCTATTAACCCTGTTTCAGGGGCAATTGCTTTTCATTCAGTTACAGGCTACCGGAGGCCACAGAACCATATTGATATTCAAGTGGCAACCTACGCAAATGGAGTTCTGAGTACAGCCATCACCGCACCAGTAGGCTGTGACCTAGCTTGGTCGCCAGACGGTGAATACTTGGCTTATACCGATAGAGGGCAACCCCTCATCCATTGTTATTCATCTGTAAATGGGGTTGTTTTTATTGCCAATTCGACTGGGCAAATAATAAATCAACCGCTTTCGGCGTCGGGAAACATTCGGCCTGTTGGGTGGGTTGCGCTAATGGAATAGAGGCTCTAGCAAAATAATCTAATTGACAGCCGGAAAAACTTTGTTAAACTTCCGCCTCGTTGCTTGTAGGCCCGCAACTTCCTGCGGGGAGAGGTGTTTCCTTTTTTGATGAAGAATGATACGCGCCCACCAGACTTCGATTATGCCAGCGCCGAAGAAAGCGAACTGGTCGCCCTTGCCGCCGAAGACAAATCAGCCTTTGGCGAGTTGTATCAACGCTACGTCAAACGCATTTACAACTATTTCTATTATCGCATGGGCAGCCACGAAGATGCCGAGGATTTGACGGCACGGGTGTTTATTCGGGCCATGGCACATATCGAAAATTATGATGATCGCGGTGTGCCCTTTTCGGCATGGCTCTATCGTATCGCGCATAATCTGGTCGCCAATTGGCACCGGGACAATGATCGGCACAAGGTCATCCCGCTGGACGAATTTTTGGCGAACAAGATTTTGACCGATGCGCCAGATACCCTGACAGAAAAGAAAGAAGAACAAGAACTGCTGCTGGCAAGTATTCGAAAATTGCCCGAAGAACGCCAACAATTGATCTTCTTAAAATTCGTCGAGCGTATGTCGAATCAAGAAATCGGCGAGGTTATGAACCGCACTGAGGGCGCGATTAAATCACTCTATCATCGCACTTTGTCCACCCTGCATGACGATTTGACTGCCAAAGGGATTTCGTTGGGGAGGGTTGCTGAAGAAGTCAAACGGAAACGTCGGGTCAGAAAAAATAACGCCTAGACACTAGCAATAAGTTCTTAAGGAATACGCGGTGAACGCAAGCAACAGTCAATACGAAATTCTGCTTCAAAATCTCCTTGCCGATCATGCTGATGGTTTGTTAAAAGGCGTTGTCAGCACTACGGCCCTCCTGACCCGCTATGGCTTAACTGGCGACCTGTATGTCAAGAATTTGATCCATATTGCCGAACAAATCCAATTGGCGATGCCTGAAGTCGAACCCTCGGATGCCTTTGTTGCGGCCCTCTATGCCCAATTGGTGGGTGAACATGACCACAATATGTTTGATCGGTTGGTCGCTTGGCGGCTCGAACGTTTGCGTCACCTGCCCCCCCATATGCAATTACTGGGTGGCCTGACCTTGACAGCCGGGTTATACTGGATTGTCACGCGGGGTCGGGGCGTTAATATTCAGAGTGTGGTCAAGGCAGCAGGTGATTTGCTTCCCGCGTTGTCCTCCTCAGAACGCAGCGCCTAGAATCCTAAGGTTTTTTACCATCCAATAATTTCCGTTAGGTGAGTTCTGAAAGGAAGCCGACGTTTTATGGCGCAGGAACGTTATGCCAAAATTGCAGGCTGGGGGAAGTACGTCCCTGAGCGAGTGCTAACCAACGCCGACCTCGAAAAAATGGTGGATACGAGCGACGAATGGATTACCCAACGTACCGGGATCAAAGAACGCCATATCCGTAGCGAAAAAGATACCAATTCTAGCATGGCTGTTGCCGCTTCAATCCCGGCGATTGAAATGGCAGGGCTAACCGCCAAAGACCTTGACTTAATAATTGTTGCCACTTCTTCACCAGACTATTTATTGCCGCCGGTGTCTAGCCAAGTCCAACATATGCTTGGGGCGGAGTGCGGTGCATTCCAGCTTGGGGCGGGTTGTTCGGGTTGGGTTTATGCACTGACCACTGCCGACCAGTTCATCAAAGCTGGTGGGTATAACAACATTTTGGTTATCGGGGTCGAAATTATTTCATTTGCGCTCGATTACACCGATCGCGGCACCTGCGTTTTGTTTGGGGATGCCGCCGCTGCCGTTGTGTTGACCGCTACCGATCAACCCAGTGGCGTGCTGGCCTTTGAACTCGGCTCGGATGGGTCGGGGGCTGAGGCGCTGATTGTGCCCGCCGCTGGCAGCACTAAACCGATTGATCAGGACGGACTTGATAAGCGCGAAAATTTCATTCGGATGGATGGGCAGGCCGTGTTCAAATTTGCAACTCGTGCCGTATCCGGTTCGCTCAAGCGCGTGGTGGCCCAAGCGGGATTGCTGCCGGATGACATTGCCCTCTTCATTCCACACCAAGCCAACGCCCGGATTATCGAAACGGGAGCCAAATTACTCCGTCAACCACTGGACAAGTTCTATATCAATGTCCATAAATATGGCAACACGTCCGCTGCATCTGTGCCACTGGCGATGGTCGAGGCTATTGAAGAGGGTCGCCTCAAACCCGGTGACAAAGTGGCAATGGTCGCTTTTGGCGCAGGGTTGACATGGGCTGCTGCCGTCGTACAGATGGGTGAAGGTGAAATTAGTCCGGCCCACACGCTGTTTTCGGCGGGACGGGCAGCCTATCTTGCTAAGAAAGCGCAAAATCGGGTGATGGATGGGGTGCAAGCTGCTCTATTGCCTCTCTATACATGGCGGCACAAGAGTCGCAAACGCAAATAGACGCACCCGCAAAAATTTGATTTGGAATAGGGTAGGTTCAGAAATGGCCTACCCTTTTTGTTTATTCAGTTGAGGGGTGTGTTGTCCTCAAAGACATCCACAAAGACCAATTCCACAATGTTCCCCGCATATTCCATCAGCGCTTGTCCAGCGGCAGCACCTTGAGGTGAGGTCATGGCGGCGTCCATCTTCTCAAAACTATCAAAATAGAATTCGAGGAAACGATAATAGGGAGATGCGCCGAACGGCCCGCCAAGGACAGTATTGGCTTGACGGCGCAGAATACCCGGCATTTTTTCGAGTAGCGGTAGGGTACGAGTATACCCTTCTTCAAAAGCGTCTTCGTCATGCGGACGCTTAAATAACAACACCAGTTTGACCACCGGGCCTCCTATGCCATGAATTTACCAATTTTGCCGACAAAATTATAGCATCGGGATCGCTAAATAGACTATGATATTGTGCCTAGTAGGATTCACGATGTAAACTGAAAAAAATCAACACGAACCACATTGAGGATTTCTCAAAAGCACAAGCACCTATCCGCTTTTGAGCAAAGGAAATAGACCCTAGCATGAACGCACTTTTTGCCCCTGCCATCGCGCTGATGAACCGTCTGAAGTATCCGGCTAAGTTTTCACTCATCGGTTTACTTCTATTACTACCACTAGCCTTTGCCCTAAATCAGTACCTCAATCAAATTAACAAAGATATTGATTTTGCCCATAAGGAACAAGTGGGTCTCGAATATAACGAACCGGTTCTGCGGATCTTACAGAATATTCAACAACACGCCGCTTTGGTAACAATTTTTTTAAGTGGGCAAACAGACTATCAAGATGAGATTGACGCTAAACAGGCCGAGATTGACCTCGATATTCAGGCCATTGACAAAGTGGATGCCAGATTGGGCAAGACGCTTGGCGCGACCGAGCATTGGAAAGAAGTAAAAGACTCTTGGTCGCGGCTTAAAGTCAATTTTTATGATCTGAGTCCCGAACGAAGCATTGATGGTCACGACACTTTGGTGGATGAAATTCTTGATCTGATTACCGTCGTAGGCAACAACTCCAACTTGATTTTAGACCCGCGTATCGAAAGCTATTATTTGATGGATACGCTGGTCATTCGACTGCCGATGCAGACCCAATTCCTCAGCCAGATACGCAATTATAGCTTGATGATTACGACCAAAGGTGAAATTACCCCCGCCGAACAAACCCGCCTTGAGATATTTTCTGGTCTGGTGGAGTCCAATTGGGAAGGCAATCTCAAAGGGTTTAATTATGTATTTGGGGCAGATTCAGATGTAGCATCGGCATTGGAAGATGATGTGGAACGCCACAACAATGTCACCAAACAATACCTGCAAACCGTCAATGGCGTCTTTTTGCGGGTTGTACGGGAGTCTAGCACCCCGGTAACGGTCAATTCGGGGCGATTCTATGAGATTTCCACCGAAGCTATTGATGACAATTTTAGCTTCTATATCCAAGTCTCACCTGAACTCGATGCCCTATTACAAGAACGCATTGATGAATATGCCATGCGCCGAAATGCGGTGATCATGGCGGCATTGGTGGGGTTAGCTATCACCGTTTATTTGTTCATCGGCTTCTATCTGGCGGTCAAGAAAACAATCACAGCGTTAGACTACACCTCCAAACGAATGGTCAGCGGCGACACCAGCGATTCCTTCAAACTCGACAATCGGGATGAATTGGCACAGGTCGCCATCTCGTTTAATAATATCGCCACCGAATTGATGCTGACCCGTGACCGCGCGCTTGAAGCCAACCGTGCCAAGAGTACCTTCCTTGCCAATATGAGCCATGAACTGCGTACCCCACTCAACGCGATTTTGGGCTATACGGGTCTGATGTTAGCCAGTAAGTATGGGCCAGTGACCGAACAGCAGCAAGACCGGATGCAGCGCGTGATTGACAACGGGCAGCATTTGTTGGGGTTGATTAACGACGTGCTTGACCTCAGCAAAATCGAGGCGGGCAAGATGGAGCTTTATCTGGAAACGTTCTCAGTAACCGAACTACTGGAAACAGTTGCCAATACAGGCCGTCCGCTGATCGAGAAAAACAACAATATCCTTGAAGTGGTGCAATATTCGACCAATCTAGGGGCGATGCACGCCGACCTGACCAAAGTGCGTCAAGTCCTCTCCAATTTGCTGAGTAATGCCGCCAAATTTACCCAGAACGGCAAGGTAACCCTAAGTGCCGCCAGCCGCTATACCAACAGCATGGAATATCTGGTGTTCCAAGTGGAGGATACGGGTATCGGGATTGCGCCAAACCAGATTGACAATGTGTTTAAAGAATTTACGCAGGCCGACTCGTCTACTACGCGCAAATATGGCGGTACGGGGTTAGGATTGGCGATTTGCCGCTATTTTAGCCTCATGATGGGCGGGGATGTGAAGGTCGAAAGCGAACTAGGCAAGGGGTCAACATTTACCGTTACCATACCGCGCCGCGTGGTTGACCCAACGGTTAAAGCGCCGGCACCACTACCAGAAACCCCTGCCCCCGTATCACTTCCAGTGGAGACCCCATCGGAAAGTGAAGGCAAGAACGTCACCATCCTCGTGATTGATGATGACTCGGCGGTACGCGAAATGATGGAGCATTATCTGACCAAAGAAGGCTTTAAGGTCGTGACGGCCTCCGGTGGACGCGAAGGCATCCGTCTAGCCAAAGAAATCCACCCGACGGTGATTACGTTGGATGTGATGATGCCGGACATTGATGGGTGGGGGGTATTGGCATTGCTCAAAGCCGACCCCGAAATCGGGCAGATTCCGGTGGTGATGGTCACGATTGTGGATGACCGCAAGATCGGCTTTACGCTGGGGGCGTCGGATTACATCACCAAGCCGTTACGCGCCGAAATTTTGCTCAAGACGCTGCGAAAATATGGCTGCGAAAATCCCCCCTGTCCGGTCATGGTAGTCGAAGATGACCTCTCGACCCGCACGATGGTACGCGAAATCTTGGAAAGTGAAGGCTGGCGCGTCAGTGAGGCCGAAAATGGCAAGATTGCCCTACAGGTCATGGCAGAAAACCGGCCTGCCGTCATTGTCTTAGATTTGATGATGCCGGAGATGGATGGCTTCCAATTTATCGAGGCCATGCGCGAACATGAGGAATGGCGGCGGATTCCAATCGTCGTCGTCACTGCCCTTGACCTGAGCAGCGATGATCGTCAACGGCTGAACGGTTATGTGCAAAAGGTCATCCAAAAAGGCCAGTATCGGCGCGAAGAATTGCTCAAACAGGTACTTGATTTGGTCAATGCCTACGGGTAGATGAGTATGGAAAATTTTGTTGCAGGGATATTGATTTCAAACGAACCCAATGCAGTTTATGAGGGTGCGGTTTTTGATCGTTACGTCGTAATTCAATTCGATAACAGTCAAACGCTCGTCATTTTTGATCCGGATTGTAGGAGTGAGAAATTAGTTATTGGCGAACGGTATCAAGTCCTTGTGAAACCGTTCATCCATAATTTGCACTATATCGAAAACGAGGCTGATTTAAAGTCCGACGAGGGTCTGATACACGGGAGGATTACGAATTTGAGTTGGACACCTCCCGAAATTTCTTCAAATATATACCGCACTGTGGATGCCTTGAGTCTCTTTAAAGACGACAATCCGTTTACATTGATTGAAACACGGTATGGAACTCTTATTTATCCGTTAGCTCTCGTTGAAAGAAGAGCCAAAATGAATAGAGATGAGTTCAAACTAGGAGCGTTTCTACAATGGGAAGAATCCCGCTTCGATCTTGTCGCTGCCCTCGACCCACTTGCCTAAATATTCCCAAAAGGTCAGTATCGGCGCGAAGAATTACTAAAGCAGGTGCTTGATTTGGTCAATGCTTACGGGTAGACGAATATGGAAAATTTTGTTTCAGGGATTTTGATTGCAAACAATCCTCATGCCGTATATGAAGGGTCTGTCTTTGATCGTTCTCTGCAATTTCAACTTGATAATGGTCAAATCCTACGATTATTTGATCAAAATGCGGTAAGTGAGGATTTAGTTGTTGGTGAACGGTATCAAGTTATTGTAGAGCCGCTTATCACAAAGTATTTGCACTATATCGAAAGGGAGGACGAGTTAAGCACTGAAGAAGGTGAGATATATGGAAAAATCAGGGATTTGAATTGGATACCTCCTGAAATGTCCTCTGGTGTGTATCGCGCAATTGATATAAGCCTTCTTGAGAGCAACCAGCAGTTCATGCTAATCGAAACGGTCTATGGAACACTCATCTTCTCAACGAGCATCGTCGAAAGAGAAACAAAGATGAATAGGGAAGAGTTCAAAATAGGAGCGTTTCTACAATGGAAGAAATCGCGCTTCGATTTTGTCGCAGCCCTCGACCCGCTTGCCTAAATGTCCCTATCAATAACCCCCACATTTTAGGGCCGACAGCACCGCATCCATCCCCCGCGCCTCTGCTATAATTAAAGACGCCCTTATTCAATCCAGCCCTCAATAGGATGGCACAATGAAAAACGGTACAAAAATTGGGATAGCCCTGCTCATTGCAGGGGGTATAGTTTTTAGCTTATTCCGACAAAATATTTCCGCATTTAGCACAGGCGATGGGCGTTCACTGCGTTGGGCGCGATACGACGTGACCATAGACAATGTGGACACCTCCGCCAATCGCTACAATGTCACCGAAAGTTATGTCCTCGATATCGAAACTGGCCCCTATAGTTTCGGTTTTGCTGAAATCCCCCTTAAGCGCACTGAAAACATTGATAACGTCACCGTAACGGATGCGGGAACGGCCCTGACGCCGGGGTGTATTGATGTGGCAGGCTATTATTGCGTGATCAATGACGGCAAATGGCTGTCCATCAAATATTTCTTCCGTTCCCAAGCGCAAAGTGGGCAAACCCGCACCATTGATATTCGATATACCGTCTATGGCGGCCTGCGTTCCTATGAGGACGGCGATCAACTCTATTGGGTCGCTATCCCCGGTGATCGGGCATTTCCGATTGATGAGGCGCTTGTGACGGTCAATATGCCCGCCGGAACGCCGATTGATAAAACTGCCAGCTATCCCGATACATGGAAAGAGGATGTGCAGGGCAGCACCATCACATGGAAATCCCCCGGCGTCATGGAAAAAGGCGATGAATTGGAAGTGCGTGTCCAATATCCACATAATCCCCAGATGGATAAACCCGATTGGCAGGGGGGCTATGACCGTGAGCGCTTCTATGTCGAAAATATCCAGCCGATTATTTCGCTCATACTTGTAATCTTGGGGGCACTGATTGGCATCGGCACGGTGGTGCTCGTCTTGGTGCGCTTCATGACACGTGGACGTGATCCGCAGGCCCTTGTCGCCCCAGAATATTTGACCGATCTCCCCGATGAAGAACTGCCCGCCGTTATTGGTCTGCTGTTAGATGAAAAATTCGACATGCGCGACATGATGGCGACATTGGTAGACTTAGCGCGGCGCGGCTTCTTGGTAATTGAGCAGAAAGACAAAGAAGGCGTCTTTGGCATGTTTGGCAGCACGGAATTTGTGTTCCACAACACCAAGAATTTTTCCTCCCCGCTGACAAATTTTGAGCGCGAATTGATGGCAGGCATCTTTGGGCCAGCTTATGGGAAGGAAGAAGTTGAACTCTCCGACCTCAAAGAGAAGTTCTACAAGAAAATCCCCACCATCAAAAAAGCCATGTATCAAGAACTCATCGCACGCGGGTATTTTGAAAAATCACCGGATCAGACACGACAGCGTTGGTATACGCTCGGTGTGGTGGGCTTGGTCGTTGGATTTTTGGGAATCTGGTTCTCGGACACCCTCAGCTTTATCTCGCCGCTGATTATGGCCCCAGCGGTTGGCGTGGTGATTGGGAGCACGGCGGCGTTCTTGTTTGCGGATGTCATGCCAGCCAAGACGCAAAAAGGGTCACAAGTGGCGACGAATTGGCGGGCCTTTCGCAAATATCTGGACGACATTGAAAAACACAGTGATATGCAGCAGGTCAGCGATAAATTTGACCAATTTATCCCCTATGCCGTCATGTTTGGCATCGAACAAGACATCATCAAACGGTTCGCCAATGTGCTGACCGCTATGCCGACATGGTACTATCCAACCTCGATAGGTGGCCCTTGGGGGCGTGGCTATCGGCATAATCCGACCCCGATGACCGGGATGGGCAAAGCTGTTCCGATGAGTGGCATGAACGATATGGGGGGTGGGTTTGGCGGATTGAACGATATGAGCCAATCCATGTCACAAGGGCTAAATTCAATGAGCAGCGGCCTCACCCGTATGCTCAATGATGCCTCCCGCACGATGACCAGCACGCCGAAAAGCTCCAGCAGTGGAGGCGGATTCAGCGGGGGTGGTGGTGGCGGCGGCGGGGGCGGTGGTGGTAGCCGGGGCTTTGGATGATTTTAGGCATCTGAAAAAGGACACAACACATGAACCGATTGTTAGGCATTATTTTGTTGGTGGTCGGGGTGCTGATTGGCCTGATCGCGGCGGCGTGGCTGTTCACTAATGATGAATTAGAAACCCCCGCGAAAATTCTTGGGCTAGGGATTACCCTACTGGTCTTGGTCGCGCCATTGGCAGGCACAGGGATTTATCTGACCGCCTTTGGTCAAAAAGAGGCCAAGAGCCAAGCCGAAGCATCATTACAACGCAAGTTACTCAATATCGTGCAAACCAGCGGCGAAATTAGGGTCAATGAACTGGCCGTCGAATTGCAGCTTCCGCCGGATCAGGTCAAGGGTATGGTGTACCATTTGGTCGGGTTGGGGGTGTTTAGCGGCTATATCAATTGGGAAAAGGGTGTCCTATATTCCAGCGACGCCAGCAAATTGCGAGCCATGAAGCAGTGCCCCAACTGTGGCAGTGAATTACAACTTGGCGGTAAGGGCGTGGTCAAGTGTCCCGCCTGCGGTACGGAGTTTTTCTTATCCTAGGCGATAAAAAAGGCCCTGCGCTAGATAATGGTGCGGGCCTTCTTTAATAATGGCAGATAAATGCGGTTGGGTGATTCACTCAGTTAGGCTTTCAATTCACGTTGACCCATCAAGCGCCACCCGAAGCCACGCGGAGCAATTGTCGAAACGAATACTGACTTACTGCGCAGCATCTCTAATTCGCGTTGGGCCATCTTGTTGGTGGGGTTGATGTGCAGGATTTTTTCAAGGCAGTATTCACGCTCGGCCTTGCTGCTGACCCGCTGGATCAACCACCACCAATCCATCTCAAAATTGGAGTTTTGTTCAACGGCCTGAAGAAATAACGCGCTTGGATTTGTACCAGTGTTCATGACTATCCCCCATGAGCTATTGTTTACTGTACAAATCTTCTGTCGCGCAGTTTACTTTCTTCAGGTTGTCAAAAAACAACTCCCCTCAATTTTTGGGGGTCTAGCTCCCGATCTCAATCCCGGCCAAATTTTCGAGAGCCTTGACCAGCGCGTGATTGCCCTCATGCCCCAAACCGCGTGCTTGCAGGGTGCGATAGAGGTTGAAAATCAGATTCGTGCCGAGGGTCGGAATTCCCAATTGATCAGCCGCCTCCAAAATCAGGCGCACGTCTTTTTGCTGGAGGTCAATCGTGAAACCGGGACGCCAATCACGTTTGATGGCTTGGGGGCCACGATTGCTGAGCATCCAACTCCCCGCCGCGCCCTGTGAAACGGCATCAATCGCTTTTTGTAAATCCAAACCACCCGCTTGTGCAAACAATAGGGCTTCGCTGACAGCAAGGCAGTTAATCACCACCAAAATCTGATTGAACAGCTTGACCATCTGGCCGGCCCCATGACCACCGACATGCGTGATGGTCTTGCCCATTGCCTTAAAATAGGGCATGGCGCGTTCCAGTTGATCGGCTTCCCCCCCAACCATAATCGCCAATGTGCCCTTCGCCGCGCCTTCACTCCCGCCGCTGACCGGGGCGTCCAGCATAAAAACGCCCTTTTGAGCAAGGCGTTCCGCGATTTCTTGGGTAGCCTGTGGGCTGATGGTACTCATATCAATGACCAGCGACCCCGATTTTGCGCCGCGTATGACCCCGACCTGACCTAAAATGACCTCTTCGACATCGGGAGTATCGCTTACGCAGACGATAATAATATCGCTGTGGGCGGCGACATCGGCAGGGCTGGTCGCGGCAACCGCCCCATCTGCTACTAGTTCATCAATTTTGCTGGCGGTGCGATTCCATACCCGTACTTCAACGCCCGCTTTTAACAAATTGCGTGTCATGCCCCGGCCCATAATGCCAAGACCAATAAAACCGACTTTTTCGCTCATATTAAGCCTCAATAATCCTTGAACAAAAGCCACCGAATTTGAATTTGTATGATACCTGCTATCTCAAGATATTGTCACTTCTTGATTTTGATTTACAATCATAAGTAAGCCATATTTAATAATCGTTTTTATCTATTTTTGAGTATGGAGTTCAGTTTTATGAACGACCAACAGCCAAACGATTCTTCAGAAGATCAAGAAATCGAACAAGATACGCCACGTAAATTCCCAAAGCTACCGCGTCGAAAAACTAAACAAGCCATTAGTGACACTCCTGTTGATACTCCTGCTGAGGGGCGAAAATTTAGTGAACAAATTGCCCGAATGACTATTGAGCCTGCTCAAGAAACCTTTGGCAGATTACAACGGCGTTTTGGGGAAGACTATTATGTCATCTTGACTGAGAACCCAATTATGGCTGATACCTTATCCCGTTCAGCCCTTCTCTACGAAGACCAAATCCTATTGCACACAGCTTTTAATGCCCATTGGACAACAACCGTGTTTTGGGGATCGGCTGCAAAGGTAGTAACGCAACTTGAGCATGGAATAGGTTCTGTCGCAGGACGATGGTTTCATTACGGGCCAGGTCACATAAAACAATGGGATGAAGTCAATAAGTTTATGGATACTGCCATAGGAGTGGGCCATAGGCTAAAGTTTGGACATTCCATCGAATATTTACCACAGATCATAGAGAACTTTGGGCTTGAGGGAGTGCCTGCGTATTTTTTGCATTTGCTTCAAGATTTCACCACAGTAGACGGCATACCCATTGTCCAAAACGCTTGGGAAATAAAAAAGCAACTGGAAAGAGCAGGTTTGTCGCCGAAAACAGCTACTCGAATGGTATCAATCAATTTCGCTAGAACCCTGTCATCTATCACAACAGCGATTTGGTTATACCAAGTATGGCAAGATGCCGATGCCAGATTCAAGCTTTCTAAACAATCAAAGTACGAGAATTACCTTAAAACAGCGCAAGGTGCAGCAGAAAACAGCGACTATACTGCTGCCATAATTAACTTGCAGCGGGCATTAGAACTTGAGCGTGAACCTCAGACGCTCATGACATTAGGCCATATTTATATGCAAAGAGAAACCAGTCGTTTACGATCACATCAGGCTTTTACCGAAGCCGTAACGATGCTATCTACGGACATTAACACCACTGTTTACTATGGCGGTGCAACCCTAAGTTTGCGTGGGATAGCTGGTACTCAAGCCCTTTCAACCGCAGATGTATTGTCGGAAATTCACCCCGAACATTGGAACGACTATATTCAAGATTTGGTCAATGCCACCGTATATTCCTTTGCTTCTACTGCCGAAAAGCAATTTGAAAGCCGTGTAACCGATCCGCTAGTTGCACCAGCCAAATTCTCAGCCGCCATTAATTACTATCTAGCCGCAAAATCAGCCTGCTACTACCCATTGATGCAAGACCGTCAAGAGATAGTCGTTAACAATCTCAAACAAGCACTCCGTTCGCTTGGGTTAGTGGCCCAATATGATGAAGAACAACTGCGAGAACCAATCAGCACAATTCAGAAACTATGGGCAATGGAACTGATGCCACCAGATGAGATAGAAATGGCTTTGGGCACTTATATTTGAAGCGGGTTGTCATTTTCGCCAAATCAACAATTGGTTGTTCATAAGCGGTCTTATCTATGTTATACTGATTTTCGGCGTTCACACACTGCGCCAAAGCCCCCACAAACTGCATGGTCTACGATTTGGATGATTCTAGCCCTGCTGTTGAAGCTTGGGCTTAATGCTGTCTGGAAAAGTTACCAGACGGGGAACATTGGTTCATCATCATTCAAAAGTAGTTCGGAGCATCAACAAATTTCCATGAGTGAAACATTTGAGAGTCTGGGCCTCGACCCCAGATTAGTACAGGCCGTCACGGAACTGGGCTATACGGTCCCGTCCCCTATTCAAACCGCCGCCATTCCCGCCCTTTTAGCCGGTACCGATATTCTGGGTCAAGCCCAAACAGGCACCGGGAAAACCGCTGCATTTGCGCTACCAATGCTGCATCAACTCGATTTTTCGGTACAGGGTGTGCAAGCGTTGGTTTTGACTCCCACCCGTGAATTGGCAACACAGGTTTCCGAAGCCATCTATCGTTATGGCAAGCACGTTGGGGCGCGGGTTGTACCCATTTATGGTGGGCAATCGTACAGCCGCCAGATGAAACGCCTTGAACGCGATGTACATATCGTCGTTGGCACACCCGGACGAACCCTCGACCTGATTAAACAGGGTGTATTAAAACTTGAGGGTGTCAAGATGGTCGTATTGGATGAAGCCGACCGGATGTTGGATATGGGCTTCATTGACGACGTTGAATCCATTTTGGCGGCGACCGCAACGAAACGCCAGACGGCTTTGTTCTCCGCGACGTTCCCGACCGAGATTCGTGATCTCGCCAATAAATATATGTACAATCCGCAGTCGGTGTCGGTTAGCCGGGGCACATTAACTGTTCCCCAAACCGAACAACGCTACTATTTGCTGCATGAATCTTCCAAACTGCCGGCCTTGACCCGTCTGCTAGAAACTGAAGATATGCAAAGCGCCTTGATTTTCACCCGTACCAAAGCGGGCGCATCGGAACTCGCCGATCAACTGCTGGCGCGTGGGTTTGCTGCCGAAGCCTTACATGGCGATTTGGCCCAAGAAGTGCGCGAAACCGTGCTACGTCGTTTCCGCCGTGAACAGGTGACGATTTTGGTCGCTACCGATGTCGTGGCACGTGGCGTAGATATTCCACAGGTGTCACACGTCTTTAATTTTGATATTCCACTCGACCCCGAAGACTATGTGCATCGCATTGGTCGGACGGGGCGTGCGGGACGGTCAGGGGTAGCGGTGACGCTGTTGACCCCCCGCGAGAAGTTCCGCCTAAAATCCATTGAGCGCCTCATCAAGCAACCCGTCAAATTGGCGAAACTGGCCGGTAAAGAGGAAGTACGCCACAAACGTGAAGAACGCTTCATCCAAAAACTGAGTGATGTTTTTGCCGAAGCAGACCTCGATAAAGAACGAAAACTGGTGCAGGAACTCGCCGACCTCAATTACGATCTGCATGAGGTTGCCGCCGCTGCCATAAAGCTGGCCCGCGTTAACGAAAGCAACCGCCCGTTGGAAGATGTTGAAGAAATTCAGGATCGGCCAGAACGCGATCGGTCAGACAAATCACGTGATGGTCGGCCCTTCCGTGAACATACCCACAAGAGCCACCGCCCCGGTGAACACGGCGAAAAAGGCGAACGGCGTGAACGCAGCAGCGGCCCACGTTCGCATGAACCGGGCATGGTACGGATGATTCTCAACGTTGGGCGCGAACATGGCATCCAGCCCAAAGATGTGGTCTATACCATCGCGAGTGAGGCCGGGATTCCGGGTCGGGCGATTGGGGCGATTGAAATTCGTCAGCGCCAAACCTATGTGGACGTGAAAGAAGCCCATGCCGAGCGCGTGCTGCGTCAAATGGAACATGGCATGATGCGTGGTCAACGAGTAACCCTCGTCCGCGCCGATAACTAAGCAACTCACGGGGGAGGAATGTTGTAACTCCTCCCCTATTTTTCCCCACAGGCAGCTATTCCCGTGTCAGACTCAATTCATATTCCCCATTGCCACCAAAGCGTGTCACCCGAATAACATATGTCCCAGCAACCCCCGGTGTAAAACGTAGCACCGAATCGGTTGGGTTAAAGCCGGCGGGTGGGTTATTGGCGTCGTCATTTGTCGCAATCTCGTTTTGATTGGCGTCCAACAAGACCAGCACCGTATCCAGTGTTTGCTCCTCCGAGACATCCCGCAAGGTAATCAGCACCACGTCACCGGGGAAAGCTTCAAACGTATAGTCTTGTTCAGGGCTGAGATTATTCAGGATGCCACGCACGGTCGCCCCATAGGAAATCGGGCCGCCGCTTGCCCCAACGGTCACTTGAGAATCATCCACTTCGGGAGAGCGCCCCGGCATTGCCAGCACACCATCGCCACTAAAGGTGAACGCCTGCATTTGGGCAAAGCCAGTGGTCGGATTGGTTTCGGCAAAATAGACCACACTATCCCGGCTAATGCCCAAGCCCATCGGCATCAAATATTCACCGGGTTGATAAGCTCCGCCGCGTGTCGCGTCATAGGGCAGACCAAACCGATCCAGCAGTTCCCCGATACTGGTCAATTGAATGAACCCCTCATTTTGGGTGGCAATGACAATCATGCCGGCTGGCCCGGTGGCAATATCGAGCGGCACGGCTTGGTTGAGGATTTCTTCGTTGATGCGGGTAATCAATGGCGTGCCATCCCAATTTAACATCTGTAGGCCGCCCTCTTTGCCAATCACAAACAAGCGGTCTTCGTTGACTTCATTGGCAAGGTGCAGGTCTTTCAGCCCCGGCACAATCGTGTCGAGGTCAATCATTTGTAGCAGGTTGCCAAGTGAATCGAAACGATAGAGGCGCTGTACCGGGGAAATGGTGTGACCTTCGGAGATCACCCATACATCGCCTTCTTTCGATACTGAAATGGAACGTGGCATTCCGGGGGCAAATTGACCGGGGGCATCACCTTCGACACCCCATGAATTGGCAAACCCACCGACGCGATCGGTTACCATAATGCGCTGATTGCCGCGTTCGGTCGCATTTGCAAAATATAGCCGCGCATCCGGCCCAATGGCGACATCCACATAATTATCATTGTCATAGATGGGCGAAAGGAAATTGATAAATTCGCCTGTCTCTTGATTAAGGGCTAAAAAGCCACGTGGGCCAGCGGCAGCGTACATAATGCCGAAATCGTCATAGGTGATGCCCCCTAAGGTTAGTGGTGCTTCACCCGGCAATTGACCGGATTGATATTGCCACAATACACCTCCGTCATCTTCGGGTAGAGCCTCAAAGGGGTCGGTTAAGCCAGCAGGTAAAGTGAAATTGAGCGTTTGCACGACTGCTTCAAATTGAGTTACCGCAGTGGGCCAGACACTTTTCTGTGCCAAGCCGCGCACTACCGCCAAACGCGCACCAACGATATTCAGCAAGGCTACGCGAGTCGCTATGGCACTGTCGGGAATCACAAACTCGGTTTGATAGCCGGTCGCGTTGCCATATACAATGGACTGGGGGGCGCTGGGTGTTGCACCGGATGGCGCGAGCCGTACCAATTGATCGGGTAAGCCAGCGGCATTTTGCAGCCCCAAGCCGTTATAACTACCGATCACAATCGAAAAAATCAACCCCTGTGGCAGTTGATTGTTAGCGAATAAATCAAGGTCGGCTTGTGTACCAGCGGTTAGCCGATCAGATTCGACGCGCACCGTCCAATCGGCGGGCATATCAAATGAAATCCCCATGTCGGTGTTTTCAAAGGGGGTGGTTGTGCCTTGCGCGGTGGCTGGCTGAATGATAAGGGTGATTAAAACAAGGGCAATTAAAGGCTTTAGGCGGCCCATAATACTCAATATGCCTCCAACGGAAAAACAGTAGGTAATCAGCCTTCATTGTAGCGCGAACCATGCGATTTGCGTTACGCGGCAGGTAACCTGCGACAATACGTTCACCATACGCAGTCCGAAGGTACGGTAGGCGAGTAGACAAAGATAGGGTACGATAGATAGGAATGATTAAAATCTGAAAAATGTAAACCTCACTTATCTGCAACAGGCTTGCCGTGAGTCAGCGAAATTTCCAGCTAGAGCGTTTTTATTTTGGGGTCTTGGCTTCTGATAAGCAGGCCAAACCAACTGTGCTTGCCCGTAGCCCCAACCTCACGCCCGACCATCTGGCCGAATGCTTGGCGATTGGGCGTATTACCCCGCCTCTGCCCGATCAAACATCCGAAGAAATGATGTCGGCGGTTGGGTTGTTTCGTGGCGAGACAGTGGACTTTATCCTAGCGATTGCCCAGCTTACTTCGGCAGGTACACCCCAACTTATGTACATTGGTGTGCCAAATGCCCCAATGCAGTGGCTTGGCGGCAATCTGGGGCCATTTAAAGCACTGGGTTATAACGAAATGCCTGTGTTTGAGCAGTTACGGGAAGTACCACCGTTTGCGCTCAATGACCCGCAACCGCTGAGTGCCGATGAACAAAGCGAAGCCATGATGGACTTGATGCTGTACTGTCAAGACAACATGAAAATTCTCGAAGGGCTGCTTACCGCACTGATACAGGGCAAGAATTTGGCGATTCTCAATGCGCCCCTGTCGCTAGAAAAGCGGTTGCGTTTTGTGGAAGCCCTAAATTGTTTGCTGCCCCTCCCCGCCCGTATTGCCATGACCTTTGCGACCCACGTCGGCAAAACCGATACCTCGAATGCTCAGGTGAAATTTTTGGCCGGGGACACAATGCCGGATGAGCATATTGTCTATGATTGGGCCAGCGGCAACATCACCCCTGCCAATTATGATCGGCATGATTATGCCCACTTCATGATGTCACAGCTGCGGCTTGACCCCTCGAAGGTTGTTGAGCAAACCGAAACCCTAGCAAAAACAGCGGTCTGGCGAGCGATTCGTAAAGATACCCTTTCCACCGCGCTGGATTGGGTGGCCCGTCGCGCCAAAATTGACAGCATCGTTTTAGCAGGTCAACCAGCGGATCGTGCCCTAGTCTCATCGGTGTTGCGCCAAGACCCCACCTTGCCGGATGAATTGCGGGTCGAATATGCCAAACATTTGCTGTCGTTTACATTGGCACTGGGTGACTGGCCGCCTGCCGACATCATCCCGTCACTATGTACGGGCTATAAAGATGTTGCCGAAGCCATCTTTACCCAGCTAAAACACACGGCAGAAAGCGACCAAGCGCTTGTCACGTTCGATTTGATTGAATATTGGATTCACAACGTCGCTGAAGCACCCGTCTTGCCATGGCCCGCCATTTTATATCGCGCCGCAGCGACCCATCTAATTCACCTCATCACCCAGCATAAAACCCAAGACGCGGCCCAATTTTTGCTGCGCCTTGCCAGTACCCCCCCAGATATGCAAGTTGATAAATTCGCATTGCAGCTGGTGACTCAGTTCCAAAGCGCGGCCCATGTCTATCCTGAAATCGCCGAAGCCCTGCTGATTTTAGCGGCGATTCATCTGCCCGCCGGCAACTTCCAACAATTGTTGGGGGATATGCCGTTTGTGATGAAACTGCCCAAGCCCGTCCAGCGCATTATCGCGGTTTTGCAATTGGGGAGTGGGGCCAATATCACGACGCCGATTCATCCCCTTGCCGCCGCCGCTGCCAGCGTACCCGAAGCCTTCCGCCCGATTGTGTTGGTGCGCTTGGTTGAGATGGTGACAAATTTGCAGCGCACTGAATTGATAGACCAGCCTGTTTTGGAAGGGTTGCTGAATCTGGCGGGTACCAAACACGCCGATCAACATGAATCGGTGATTGGTTATCTATTAGAGGATTTTTCGCGGCCCGAACGGATTCGTATCCTGACACCACCTGCATGGAAGATTTTACCAGAGTTGAATTTTGCCATTGGCCGATACCCCGATGGGATTCGCCTGCTTGAATACTTCCAGCGGGAAGTTTTTACCAACGAACGCCTTAAAATGTTCGTGGATTTCATTGGTGATATTTTCCTAAATACCCGCTTGGAAAGCGACAAACTGCTGCTGGCGTTGACGGCCTTTGAGGGGAGTCAGATTCAGCCAGAAGCGCGGGTACGTTCCTTTTGCGCGGCCCTGATTAACAAAAAATGGTCGGTGGCAATGGTGGACGCTGCCCGACGTATGACGACGATGATTTTTAACGATGAGCATCTGCTGGAAATCATCGGCAAGGAACAAGGGTTGCGCCTGCTCGAATTCCATGCCAGCCGCAAAGACGCCCTTGATGCCCTGCGCGTTTCAACCGCTTTAACCAATCTAGCAGGCAAACTCGGCAACGATGGGCCCAACTTATTGGTGAAAATGTGGGGATTTGTGTCTTGGCAAGATGAGGTTAAAGGCGCGGCCTTGGAACTTCTGCGGCGCTACATTCGCCAGATTCCACCCGAAAAAGCACGCGGCCTACCCGCCTATTTCGGTCAGCATCTCGGCACAGAAATTGGCGAGGCCCTCCAGACCACCCGCGCTTTAAGTATCATTTTGGGGAATCAAGATTTGCCGCATTATGCAGAGGCCCTGCAAATCGCGGCGACTTTCTTCACCGATATTGCCACGACCTATCACGAAAACAAAGACCGCCCTCCACAGCATCGCATCCGCCGTGATTTGGAGTCCATGCCGGGGAATCTGAGCGAAGAAGAACGGGCACGGTTGGCTCATGACCTATTGGAAATCAACCAGATGGTGTTTGCGATGGGTAGCCATGCCGGACGCGACATCGCCAAACGCAAAGCCGAAGACAAGCCTGTCAAGCGCAAGACCCAGACCCAAGAAGTTATTTTGGGAACCGCCCCGCAGACGCCGATCGAATTTTTGGAATGGCTTGGTGGCTACTTTACCAAGATTGACGTGACGGATTTAGGCTTGGCTCTTGAATCCCCGGCCCATATTTTCGGCAGTCGCACGATCAACGGGTTATATCGTGAGGTACACACCATTCACACCCTGTTGACCCATCTCAATTTGGCGCTACCTGTAGATCGCCCTACCAGCCAATCACCCTTTACCGCCAAAGATTTGCGGGCAGAGGTCGCCAGTTTGTGGGATGCCGAAAGCCTTGTTCAACAACGCCGCTATCAATCCATTCTCGGTGAAGAATCGCAGAAATTGGCGGGCCTGTTGCAAGTCATGGCGGGGCACACCAACGATAAAATCATCGGCGATCATCCACAATCGCGCCAACTGGATACGGGAAAACGTCAGCCGGAAAATGAATTGGAAGCCCTGCGGTGGATTAGTGGGTATTTTGCTCGGACGCATGAACGCCGTCCGCCGGGAACATAGAACACAAACAGCAGGCCGTTTTATACAAGGCGGCTTGCTGGATTTTGGCACTGGTTTATACTTAATTGCATGACAAGCAAAACACACCATTCCGAACGTCCAGTTATCGAACCCAACCGCATCTATTCGCGTTTAGAGGCGGCAGAGGTGCTTAATATCAGCCTGAGCACGGTCAAGCGGTTAATCGCCTCTGGTCAACTACGCGCTAGTCAACCGCCTACTATGCGCCGTGTGTTCATCACGGGTCAAGCTATGCTAGAATTTTTGCAGGCAACCGAGCTTCGTCCCGGTGAATATCGGGATGAAGGTGATGATGACGACGAGTAATTGATAATTCCATGAAAAAGCTAAAACTCCATAGGTCGGTATGGATCAGTGGCCTCCTGCTGATGGTGCTTTCCGTTGCGTGTAGTTTGCAGGCACAGGAACAAGCGATCCACAGCGAAAAATCCGCGAATCTGGCTGATGCCTCATTGGTGAATACGAATCTATCTGACCCAACAGGGGTGGCAGTAGCGCCGCAACGGGCCACCCCGACCCCTACGCGCACCTTTACCCCCTTTCCGAGTTCGACCGCCAGCATTACCCCCTCGCCAACACTAACTAATGCACCAAGCCTCACCCCGCTATTTACAGTTATCCCTAGCGCCACTTCATTTGTAGAGCCTGTGGGATGCCTTAGGCCACCGGATGATTACACCCGCATCCAAATTGGTGATGCAACCCTCAACACCCGCACCTATTGGATGTTGCAGCGTGCCCAACAATTTTATGGCGGCACGATTCCTATCACAGGCGATGCGATTACACAGGGGTCGTATAACCCGGGAGGGATTGGGGCGAGTTTTGGCACACATGACGGCGGCGGGGCAGTGGATATCAGCGTGCGCAATCTGCCCTATGATTGGACAATTAAGTGGGAAGACATCCCTTTAATCATTGATGCCCTTCAATTAGCAGGCTTCGCGGCATGGTATCGGGATGAACGCGAAAACTTGCCACCTCATATCCACGCCATCGCAATTGGCGACGCTGAACTTTCCATCGCTGCCCAGTTACAATTGACAGGGCGCTATGGCTATTTTCGCGGTTATGACGGCTTCCCACGAGAGGATGAAATTCCATTGCTGCCACGACACGGGGGTTTGATTATCTGCCAATGGATGCTCGACATGGGCTATTATGATATGCGTGGGGAACCCCTGCCAGCCGAATAAGCCAGCCACCAGACTGCTAAATTAAAGAGAATTAACTCCCTATTCGCCAGATTTTAACATTGGTGAGTAGGGAGTTTTGATTTTCTGAGCTAATGTAGTACCTTTGGTAGCAAAATGAGTTTTCTCTTCTTATCAGGAGCATTGGAATGTTAAAGAAAGTGTTTTTGCTGGCGATTTTAGGCGCTGTAGTATTGGGGGCGGCGGTTGGATTGCAACCGACACCATCCACCAAAGCACAGGATAAAGTGGAAATCACCTTCGTCCATATTTTTGTGAACGACGGCAACGACAATCGTGGTCAAATCGTGCAGGCATTGGTTGACCAATTCATGGCAGAACATCCCAATGTGCAAATCAATATTCAGTCTACGACGACTGATTATCAAGAAGTTTTCAATAATACCTTGCTGGCTGCTGAACAGGGCAATGCGCCGCATGTTGTCCAGCTAGAAGAAACCTCCACCCAGCTTGCGGTGGACTCGACCTACTTCCTCAAGATCAGCGATATTGCTACCGATGAACAAAAGGCTGATCTGGCGGATTATTTCCCACAGATCATCAATTTCTACACCATCAATGGCGAAGTGTGGAGCCTACCGTGGAACTCGTCTACACCGCTGTTGTACTATAACAAAACACTCCTTGAAAAAGCCGGCCTTGACCCCAACGCCCCACCCAAGACCTTTGCCGATGTATTGGTGGCTTGCGATACGATTATGAACGCAGGGCTGAATCTGGCAGGCTGCATCAATTGGCCGATGGCATCATGGTTCCCAGAAGTATGGATTGCCATGCAAGATGCCCTACTGCTGGATAATGATAATGGACGGGCGGGTCGGGCTACCGAAACGTATCTTAACAGCCCTGAAATGTTATCCATCGTCCAATGGTGGAAAGAAATGGTGGACAAGGGCTATTATAAATACACAGGCAAACCCAGCGACTATGTAGGCGAGGCCACCTCTTTTATTACCCAGCGTTTCCCGATGCACATCAACAGCACAGCGGGGTTAGCTAATTTCATCCGTTTTGCCAATACCCTCGGTTATGAGCTTGGGGTTGCCCCCATCATCATTCCAAATGAACAGGCCACGCAGGGACTCTATACAGGCGGCGGCAGTTTGTGGGTGACGGGTGGTCATTCTGACGAAGAAACCGCAGCAGCAGCCGAATTTGTGTTTTTCATGACCAACACCGTGAATAATGTCGAATGGCACAAAAACACGGGGTATATGCCTAATCGGTTTAGCTCGCTAGAAAGTTTGGAAGGCGAAGGCTGGTTTGAGGCCAATCCCTTCTATCGCGTGGCGGTTGACCAATTGTTAAACACCACCGTCTCCCCCGCGACCGCCGGACCCGTGATGGGGCCAGCCGGACAGATACGCGACTATCTCATCGAGGCCATTCAATCGGTTATTGATCAGGGCGAAGACCCCGCAGCGGCATTAGATGTTGCCAAACAGCGTTCGGATGATGCCCTCGACGAATATAATGAATTAGTGGGTAATTAACCCGGCGTTTCTATTGGGCGATCTTGCAGAAGGTCGCCCGCCGTTAACCCTCTCCAACCAAAGCAGAATTTATAGAGTGTGGCCCAATGAGTACCCTTTCGCAAGCGCAAGATGTGAATCTCACCAACCTAAGTGAGGATGTGATTGCTGATACCCAACGCAGACCGCCCACCACAGGCAAGCGTCCACGCTACGCAATCCATTTCATGCTGATTGCTATTTGCGTGTTTTTGTCACTACCCGCCTTGTATGCGCTGCAAGTTTCGACCCTGACCTTTCAAGAAGCGCTTCAATCTAATCCTCCACAGCTATTCCCGCCAAGCAACGACTTTCTTAAGAATGCCGAATCTCTGTTTGAGCATCAGAATTTTGACCATCTGCTCCTCAATACATTTATTGCGGCAACAGTCGTGGTGGTCGGCAAAACCATCACCGCGATGTTAGCAGGGTTAGCCTTTGTCTATTTCCGATTTCCGGGCAAGTGGTTCTTGTTCTTTTTTGTACTGCTAACGCTCCTGATGCCCACCGAAATTATCCTGCTGCCCCTGTTTCGCTTGGTGGCCGATTTGGAATGGGGCGATAAAAATCCGCGTTTGGCTCTTACAATACCCTTCTTGGCAACCGCGACGGGGGCGTTTTTGTTCCGTCAGCATTTCAGCAATATCCCACGTGAGTTGGCGGAAGCAGCCCAAATTGACGGCGCAACACCTCTGCGTTTTATGGCCTCGGTGCTGCTGCCGATGTCGTGGAACGTCATTGTGGCCCATTCGGTGATTCAATTTGTCTATATGTGGAATCAGTATGTGTGGCCCTCCTTCATCGTGTCGGATTATAACGATCAGATGATCCAAGTCGCGGTGCGGCGGACAGTCAACCTGAGCGCCCAAACCGATTTTGGGGTATTGATGGCGGCAGGCGTCGTGGCTTCGATTCCGCCCTTGATTTTGTTCATCGTCGTGCAAAAACAATTCATGAGTGGGTTCGCGCTGACCCGCGATAAGTAATCTCGCCAACATAGCATATGGAATTTAAATACTGACCCAGCTACATACCATCCTGCTGGGCCAGTTTTTTATGCTACGTTAGGAATGTTTCAAGCGAAACATTGAAAACCCCTCCATGCGAAGATTACCTTGACCTGTCTCGCCGCCACTAAATGAGATTTCTCGGATGGATTGAGTAGCTAACCATGCGGGTTCAATATGTTTTATAGATTCGTTCTTAATTCGTTGAGACAATTCATAAGCGAAATACCGATGGATAAAATCACCATTTTTTTGCAGAATTTTTGCGTCCTCCGGGTAGCGTTTCTCAAACTCGATGGCGATTTGATATACAGTCAAGAATGGCCTTCCAAAATCATCAAAATGATGATCTTTGGGCAGAGTTAGGTCTTCTAGTATGCGGGTGATTTTATGCTCAATTTCTAGTAGGCCCCAATTGCTCATTGCATTGCTCCATAGTAGGGTTAGGCAACAAATTAGGGTATTATAGCCAAAGAACGAAGCCAAAAAGGAAATGGTTTAATATGAGCGCTTTTGAGCTTTTCAGAAAACTGCCACCCAACGTCACGCCAGAGATGCTCGATCCGGAATTTTGGCTGGCCCGCGTCACCAATGCTGATGCGCTATTGCAGACCCCAGACGCCATTGATCGTTTTAATCGCTGTGCTCATTCGACCTTAGAAATTCCCGATTTCCGCGACCTGCCAACCGTATTGAGCGCGGAAAGTGTTTTGCAGCAAATCGGCATGTATCAACAACCCACCCGCACCCGATATGGCGCAGCGGGGCAGGTATTGGATGATGCCTATTTCGCGGCCCTCTTGGAAAACGCCAATCCATCGCTCACAGGAAATATTCCGCTGCTGTATGGCTTGGCAACTGAGCGCACCCATTTGCGAACCTTCCCGACCAGCGAAGTGGCAACCTCAGTTCCATTGGATTTTGCGATTGACCGCTTTCAGGAGACGGCAGTTGATATTGGGTGGCCTATGGCGATTTTAACTGCCAGCCGCGATGGTCAGTGGTATTTCTGTCTGACGCCCTTATATTGGGGCTGGATGCGTCGGGAGTATGTCGCAATCGCCCCACGCGAAACGGTCATTGAATATGTAGATGCACAGCCGTTTGTGGTTACCACCGCCAATCGCGGCCTCGTCGCCATACGCAACGAAGATGGCGCAGCCCCACAAATGGGCACCCGCCTGCCACTTATCGAGGAAACCGCAACCACCTATCGCGTCCGTATTCCGGCTCGTAATCCGGATGGCACACTGACATTGGTCGAAGGGACGATAGAAAAAGCGGAGGGCCAATTTAGCCTCGGATATCAAGCCCTTACCCTGCGGAATGTGCTTTATAATGCCTTCAGTCTCTTGGGTGAATCATACGCATGGGGATGTTCGCGTTTGGGTATTTTTGGGCGCGACTGTTCCCGCTATGTGAAAGATTCCTATGCGCCGACAGGGGTGGTGTGGCCTCGCAATGCTGATGAACAGGCGACGGTCGGGGCCAAGCAAGTTGTTTTTTCGGATGATATGAGCGAGACGGAACGCAAACAGCTCTTGATCGAACAGGCCTCACCCGGTGCGCTGTTGGAACTCGACGGTCATGTCATGATGTATATTGGGCATGTGGGTGGCGAACCATATGTTATTCACGATACGAACCGCCAGCCGTGGGCGTGCATCTTGGTATCCGATTTAAGCGCGGGTGCGGGTACGGCAGACGGCTCACTGTTACAACAATTAAACGTTGCGGTGGTGGTCGGCGTCGAAAACGGCCAAGCCTAGACCCGCCGCTTCAAGCGATACGCTCCCTGCAATCGCAGACCCGTAACACTGCCATTGTTGGCTGTCTCAAATTCAATTAGGCCCATTCTGCAGGCGAAGGCGGTTTCACTTAGCGGAATACAGGCATACTCTGCCGCCATTTCATCTGAATAGACATACAAGCTGTCGTCGCGCAGGGTGACTTTCAGCTTATCCACCCCGATATAGACCCCGGTGAATTTTTGCCACACATCCAAGTTTTTGAGAACGGGAAGTGTATATTCGATACGGCGACACAGCGCACCATTCAGCATCACATATTGGGTCGGGCCGTTGGTTTCCGGCACCAAGCCGATTGAGATGGTTTCCCCACCCGATTTTCCAAAATACACATGCGGGCGATGGGCTTGTAATGCCGTTTTTTCGCCATGCCAATCCACGCTAAGGGTATCGCAATCGGTCGAAATCTTGACCAAGCCGCGTAGTTGTCCGACATAAAACCCCACATCATCTGACCAGTGCGATTTTTCAGGTACGATGGCAGTTGGGGCGGGTTGGGTAGCAGGCACTTCTAGCCATTCCGCGATTGTCCGGTCAACGATTTCATACAGCGCATCCCAAAAACCAAAGGCGCGATTACAAGTGATGATGATGGCGCGTTTTGCTTCGAGAAACATAACCAACTTGCTGCCATAAGTGCCCACTGCGCCCTCATGGCCTACACGCCGCAGCCCCTGTGCATGGTCAATGCTGAGGGTCAAACCATAACCCGCCCCACTGACCGTCATCAAATCGCCATGAATTGTTTGCATCTGGTGGACTGAGGCGGGTGAAATAATCGGCTGATTGCGGAAGCGCCCCTCGTGCATCAGCATCATGGCAAAATGGGCTAGATCGGTGACATTGGAAATAACCGACCCGGAAGGATAACCCGCCACGTTATCGCCAAAACGATGCTGTACGCTTAATGTACCATCGTCATTAAGGTCGTGGGAATGGGCCAGCGCATAGGTCATAGCGACAGTGGGGTCGAAGGTGGTGTAACGCATCTCCAACGGGTCAAAAATATATTGCTGCATCAATTGGGTATAAGGTTTACCGCAAACCACTTCCGCGATATAACCCAATAAACGGATACCGGGGTTACTATAGGAATAGACTTTGCCGGGAGGGGCGATCATTTCATAACGCGGCAGTTGATCATAAATGTAATCCCCCAAACCCGCCGGGTCACGTCGTCCAAAGGGTTCATGGCTAGTCGGTAATCCAGCAGTATGGCTCAGTAGCATTCGCAAAGTAATCTGGTCAGCCGCCGATGGATCGCTGAAGGTCAATCCCGGCACGTAATTTTTAGCAAGGGCGTCTAATTCCAGCTTGCCCGCCTCAACTAAACGCATGATGAGCGCACCGGTCATCGGTTTGGTGATCGAGCCAATGCGAAACAGGGTTTGCAGGGTTACAGCTACGCCGCCAGCCTCGACACTAGTTACGCCAAAACCGCGTGCATAGATAATTTCTTCGCCTTCGACCAATGCCAATGCCAGACCGGGTACTTTGTGAGCCTGCATTTGCGATACAATATGCCGTTCAAGAGCAGAAACATTTAACATGGCTAGAGTTTCCAGTTTAGAATGTTGAGGCGAAAACACCACTTATGACCATTTATACTCGCTTGCAACCGCTGCTGTTTGTCAGCAACTTAATCGCCGAAAAAGAATTCTATCTTAAATTAGGCTTTGATGTATCGTATGAGTCCGATGATTTTGTCGCCATCTCATTTGCCGATTGTGTTCAATTTGGTCTACTGGATAAGCCCAACTTTGAGATGAACGAAAACGTCCCCATGATCTGGCAGATTGGCACGACCAGTGTACGAGAGGTTTTTGAGGTGGGCAAGGATGCCTATTTGGAGATTGTCGAAGAGCCTACCGCGCAGGCATGGGGCGAATGGACGGTCAAATTTAGATCCCCCGGCGGGTATATCGTCATTTTTGAAGGGCCAGAAGCATAAATGATGAACATCCGCAGCGAAAAATTATCCCTGCAACTCGAAAATCCCTTCAAAATATCTTATGGGGCGACGACCTCCCGCCAAAATGTGCTGGTGCATATCCAAGATGGCGACATGACCGGAGTTGGGGAAGCTGCCGTTGTGCCCTATTATGGCGAAACACCGGAACGAGTCAGTGCCTATTTTGAAGACCCCGCCCTACCGGTTGCGATTGGCGAGGATGTGCGACTGTTGGATGATGCCCTTAGTCTCTTGCCCGAAACAGCATCCTCGGCGGCGCGGGCAGCAATGGATATGGCACTGCATGACCTATGGGCCAAAAAACTAGGTCAGCCCCTCTATCGGCTGTGGGGGCTGAATCCGGAAAGATGTGCCACCAGTTCGTATACCGTTGCGCTGGCTGATGATGAACCCGCCTATCGCAAATTGCTGGAAACCGCCCGTGATTTTCCGGTGGTCAAATTGAAATTGGGCAGTGGCAATATGGATACCGATTTGCAATTTACCCGACTGGCTATGACCACCCTTTCAACGGCTCAAATTTGCGTGGATGCCAATGGCGGATGGTCAGTTGATGACGCTCTAAATATCATCCCACGCCTTGCTGAAATGGGTGTGATGTTTGTGGAGCAGCCCATCGCCAAAACCAATTTCGAGGGCTGGCGCACCCTGCGACAACAGCTTCCGGCGGATATGCCCCCGCTAATTGCCGACGAGTCGGTACAGGGTGTGGAGAGCATCCTACCTTTAGCGGGATTGGTGGATGGCATCAATATCAAACTGGCGAAATGTGGCGGTTTGCGGCCTGCACGTCAAATGATATTACTGGCCCGTGCCATAGGGATGCGGGTGATGATTGGTTGCATGGTCGAAAGCTCAGTGGCGATTTCGGCAGCGGCGACACTAACCCCCTTTGCTGACTACGCTGATTTGGACGGCAATTTGTTAATTACCAATGATCCGTATCGGGGGGCACGGAATGTTCATGGCAAATTGGTGCTTTCCCCGCTTCCCGGCTTAGGAGTAGAACGCCTTGCTGAATGATTCTTTTCGGTATCAAAACGGCGAATTAACCTGCGATGGGGTGCCCCTGCGTGAAATCGCGGCGGCACAAGGAACCCCAACTTATGTCTACAGCGCCAACCGGCTAGTTCAAAATGCCCAACGCTTGCAAAAAACCTTTGAACCCCTCGGTGCGACCCTGCATTACAGCCTAAAAGCCAATAATAATCTCGCCATTATCCGTTTACTGGCAGGTTTGGGCTTGGGCATGGATGCCGTCAGCGCAGGGGAGATTTATCGTGCCCAACAAGCCGGGGTTGATCCGTCGCACATCGTCTTTGCAGGGGTCGGCAAAACCCGCGATGAATTGACCTATGCCCTACAAGTCGGGGTAGGTTGGTTTAATGTCGAAAGTCTTGGTGAATTGGTGCTGCTCAATCAACTGGCAGGAGAACTACAGAAACAGCCATCGGTTGCACTGCGTCTTAATCCCGATGTGCAGGCCAAAACACATCACCACATTGCCACCGGACATTTTGGGGCAAAATTTGGCATGAGCGCCGAAACCATCGCCCATATTTTGGCCCACCGCGACACGACTCCCCACCTCAATATTCACGGGTTGCATGTGCATATCGGTAGCCAATTGGGGGAAGTGGAGGAGACGATTGAGGCCGTGCGTCGTGCCCAACAACTCGCCATGCCGTATCCCAATTTACGCACCTTGAATATCGGGGGTGGTTTTCCGGTGCGGTATGCCGAGAGTGATGAGTATCCGCAACCCGAACATTTTGCCGACGCCCTTGCCCCTGTGTTAACAGGCTGGCAGGTCATGATGGAACCGGGACGTTCAATTGTCGCCGACGCCGGGGTGCTGTTGATTGCGGTGCTGTATCTCAAAGATCAGGCCGGTCAGCATTTTGCCATTACTGATGGCAGCATGACCGAACTGATTCGCCCTGCTTTGTATGAGGCCGTTCATCCTGTTTTGCCGCTGAAAAATGCACCCCCTACTCAAGAAATGATCGTGGTTGGGCCGGTTTGTGAATCCACTGATGTGCTGAATCGTGGGGCGATGCTGCCAACTTTGCAGGCAGGCGATCAGTTGGCGGTAATGGTCGCAGGGGCGTATGGCATGGTCATGGCCTCTAATTACAACATGCGAACCCGCCCGGCTGAAATATTGGTAGAAGGTGATGAATGGCGGGTCGTGCGGCGACGTGAAACATGGGATGATTTGCTGCGACAGGAACTATCTGCGGACACTTACAGCAAAATTTGACAGGAGTCCCTACAAAAAATAAAATCCGTTGAAATGTTCGGCTTTGGGAGTCCCCCGTATATTTAATTAAAGTACCCATAGGAGTCTTTTTGATGCGTAAGAGAACTTTTCGTTATCTGTCGGCGCTGACTTTGCTGTTGGCGCTTATCGTATCTATTTTCCCCGGTGGTTTTGCTGCGGCAAATGACACGGAATTCACCGTCGTGGCGCTCTATCGGCAAGATACCCCTGTTACTCTCGACACGGCGACCACCACCGAGATCAGCTCACTCGATCCCCAACTGGGTACCGACGTGGTCTCCATTGAAGTCTATGAAAATCTGTTTCTCGGTTTGACCGACCTCGACGCCTTCACCAACGAAATTGTCCCTGAACTGGCAGCTTCGTGGGACATCAGCGCCGACGGTCTGGTTTGGACATTCACCCTGCGGAACGATGTCAATTGGATGCGTTATGACCCCACCAGTGACACCGCCGAAGTTGTGCGCCCGGTCGTCGCGGGTGACTTTGTGTACGCTATCAAACGTGCCTGTGACCCCCGCATTGCCAGCTATTATGGCAGCATTGCGTCAACGGTCATCGCAGGCTGTGACCTGATTAACCAGACTAGCAGCGATTCCATGACCGACGATCAAGTTTATGGCGACACCACCAAAGTCTCCGCGCCGGATGACTCCACCGTCGTAATCGAACTGCAATTTGCAGCGGGCTATTTCTTCTCCATGACTCCCATGTGGATGATTCGCCCATTACCCCAAGAGACGATTGAAGAATTTGGCGATGACTGGACTGACCCCGGTAATATCGTGACCAATGGCCCCTATTTCGTGAAAGAAGTCGTTACGGGTGTTCAGCGCACCTTTGTCCGCAATGATGCCCTCCCAGCGGATTTGACCGACGGCGGCAATATCGAAGTGGTACGCGCTACCTTCATTGAAGACGAAGGCACGACCTATGCCCTTTACCTCTCTGGTCAATTGGATACGGCGGGTATCCCCGATGCTGAATTGGAAAGCGTGCTGAATGATCCTGAACGCTCGCTACAAGTGAAGCAGTTCTTTGATCTGGCGACCAATTACTTCGCCTTCGACTATGGCAAAGCGCCATTCGATAACGTACATGCGCGTCGTGCGTTCAGCGCTTCGATTGACCGCGTCAAGATGGTTGAAGAGGTGGCTGCTGGTCAGGGCGTGCCTATGATTCACTTCACACCCCCCTCCATGTTCGGCGCTCCGCCCATCAATGAAGTCGGCGTGGGTTTCAATATCGAATACGCTCAGGCCCAGTTAGCTGAGGCAGGCTATCCTGACTGCGAAGGCTTACCGAATATCCGCATCTTGTCCACCGCCCGTCGTGCCTCCGCTGTAGAATTCTTATTGGCGGCGGTTGAAGAACATCTTGGCTGTGACCCGAATGTCTTTACAGCTGAACAGGTCGAATTCTCGGTTCAACAAGAATTGACCAGCCCGCAAAGCCCCTCCTCTGACCGCCCCAATATGTGGTTCAGCAACTGGTATGCGGACTATCTGGACTCACATAACTTTGTTGGCGACGTGTTGAGCTGTAATGTTGCCAACCGTTTCCTGCGCCCGTGCAGTGAAGTAGACGACCTCATTGCAGAAGCAGCGGCAGAAAGTGATCCCGGAATCCGCACGCAGTTGTACGCTGAAATTGAAGACCTGTTCTTTGGTGAAGAAGGTGAGTTCCCATTCATCCCGCTGTACACGCCGGGTGCTTATGTCATGTACCAACCTTGGTACACTGGCCCATTCGATACGGATGGTTTGTCAGGTGGCAGTCACTGGGATTCGCGCAATGTTGATATGGCGGCAAAACTAGCCGCACAAGGCTCATAAACTGATATTCTGAATTCAAAACACATCGGGCGATTCATCAAGAGTCGCCCTTTTGTTTGGCACGCCCCGGCAGCGCAAAAAACACCGCTAGTCCAAAATTGATGGCGAGGCTGAGCGGTACACTGATAAACGCGGCAAGGAAAGCGGTCAGGTACATCAGTGGGCCATAGTTATATTGCTGCGTGATAGCATGTGCCTGTGCCAAATCCGTTTTACGGTCAATCAAGCGGTTGTGATATGAGGCATAGCGCCATAAGCCATTAAACGCAATTGCCGTCACCACAAATGTACCGCTATAGACTAAGGCGGCAGTCCGACGCTCATCCGAATTGTCCAAATATTCCGCCAAAAGCGATGTCGGAAAATTGACAAACGTAATCACCATGAGCAGCAGGGTATTGAGGCCCAAAAAGACATCATCTACGCGCTTAATCAAGCGAAACAGGCGGTGATGGTTAATCCACATAATCCCAATTGTAAAAAAGCTGATGATATAGGCGAGATAGGCGGGCCAAATATCCCATAAGGCATCGGCTAGGCTTTGGCCTTCCGCCAAATGTGGTACACGAATTTCCAGCACTAACAGGGTAATGGCAATCGCAATGACGCCATCACTAAAGGCTTCCGTTCGTCCGGTTTCTTTGACATCCGATTCAGTATCTGGGGGGTAGATGGGCGCATCCATTTTTCTGACCTCGATAGGCACATACCAATAACAAAAACGGCCTGAACTATAACTGTTTCAGACCGCCAAAGGTACTAGAAATATGGATAGGTCGGTTTTATTGTAAGCCGCGTGTCAGCGACCATTCGCGCCCGAACATCCATGCCGCTACGCCGATGCCCCCTGCTGCATAAATTAACCCACTTATGACATTTATGGTCAGGCCACCTATCGAAAGGGATTCGCTAAACAAGTCACGAATGGCAACAACCGTTCCAAACAGTGGGATGGCATAGACAATATCAGCAACATTGGCAGGCATACTGAAGATGGTGAGGAGTACCGTCGCGGGGAGGCCAAGCTGGACGAGGGCCATAAACAAATTGGCCTCGCGGTAATTGGCGGCATAGGCACACCACGCCATCACCAAACCATTAAGCATGACGGTGAAGGGAATAATCATGACAACTAACGCCGCCAATAGTCCAATGACACCACTGCCACTTTCCGCCAAGATTTTGATGGCCTCGCCTGTGGTCAAGGTATCGGCTTCGGAAAATTGCGGACTAGCATCACTGAAGGCACTTAATAACAAGCCCTCGGTCAGCCACATACTCATCACCGCCATAGACGCGATAAACACCACCGACATTTTGCCCATGACAATCCCAATGCGGCTGGCAGGCGTCACTAAAAGATTTTCGACGGTCTGACGCTCTTTTTCGCCAACGGTGGTATCCAAAATTAAACCCATACCGCCGCCAAGCAGCCATGAAGTTACCGCAAGGGGGAGAAATATCGTCCCGAAGATGCTGTTTCCCTCGCCGTCTTTCGATGTGCCAACCGAGGCTTCAGAACGTTGGGTCGCTTCGCCAATTTGAATGGGTTCTAGCCAATCACGGCCTAGCCCCTGCGATGCCAAACGTTCATCCAACAGGGCATCGTTGTAGCCATCAATGACCCCGCGTACCGCCGAACGCCCAAAAAACGTGATGATCGAATTGTCTTTAGTGATCACTTCCAGATTGGCCGTACCGTTGCCTTCCAATTGGGTCTTAAAATCTTCTGGCAAGGCGACGATGACGATGGCTTCATCGGCGGAATTTTCATCCAAAACCTTAATGGCCTCTTCTTTTTCAAAACGCTCCACTAGTTCAGGCGCTTGATCGCTGTTTTCGATAAAGATGGGGAAACCTTCATTGGCGATACGAATCACCTGCGAGCCAATGAACAACCCGGCACAAATCGCTAGGCCGGGTAAGATAATCGGTGGCGCAAACAACCAAAAAAGCGAACGGCGGTCGCGGAGCAGTTCCCGAAATTCTTTGCGAAAAACGATGCGGTAGACATTACGCAATCTCATAATTTATTCCGACTTGTGCTTTCTCTTTTTGTCAGCGGCTTCGCGTTCGGCTTCTTGTAACAGGGCTTCCGCGCCAACAATCTGGACAAAGGCAGTCTCTAAATTATCGGCTCGATATTTTTCGGTCAATTCGGCAGGTGTGCCCGATTCCAAAATCTCGCCTCGGTGGATAATCGCCACACGGTCACACAGGCGCTCGACTTCATCCATATGGTGGGTGCTGAGGATCACACAGCGCCCCTCGGCTTTGAATTGGAGGATAATCTCACGCACGGCCCGTGTACTGACCACATCCAAACCCTGTGTCGGTTCATCCAGAATGACATTGGGGGGATTGTGAATCAGTGCCATCCCCATGACGACTTTCCGCACCATGCCGCGTGAAAATCCTTTGGCACGCCGATCCGCGAAATCACGCATTTCCAGTGCCTTGATGAGGTAATCAATGTGGCTTTCCAAACCTGCACCATCAAGGCCGTGCAGGTTGCCAATATAACGCAAATGTTCGCGGGTGGTCGAATGGGCATAGAGGCCAGCGCTTTCGACTAAAATGCCGAGTCGGGAGCGCACCTTATCTTTTTGGTGGCGGATGTCGAAGCCGTCAATGACCGCCGTGCCATCGCTCGGTTCAACAACGGTGGACAACATGCGGAGAGTGGTGGTTTTGCCTGCCCCGTTCGGCCCTAATAAACCAAAAACTTCGCCTTCGCGGGCTTGGAAGGTGACATTTTTGACGGCGCGGAATTTTTTGAACTGCTTGGCGAGTTGTTGAGCTTCAATCATGGGTTCTGCGACTTGTCTAATTGAGCATATACGGTTAACAAACGTGGCACAATCACTGACCAATCGAAATGGGCTTGCACAAATTGACGGGCAACCACGCCCATTTCCTTACGACGCGATTCATCCGCCAGTAAAGTATTTACACTTTTCGCAAAATCGGCGGGTGTATCGGCAATCAACATTTCGTGACCCGATTGTACACCCAAGCCTTGTGCGCCAATATCGGTTGAGACGACGCCACAGCCTGCCGCCATCGCTTCTAATAATTTGAAGCGGGTGCCGCTGCCCATACGTAAGGGCGCGATATAGACCTGTGTTCCCTGAAGATAGGGTGCGATTTCTGGCACGGCTCCCGTAATCACGATATGCAGATTTTCTCGCAGGGGGTCAAGACGGGCATGGGGACGCTGGCCTACCACATAAAATCGGACAGCCGGAAATTGGGCCGCAATCGCAGGCAGGATGGCTTCGGAAAACCACAATACCGCGTCGACATTGGGGCGATAATCCATTGTGCCCGTAAACACGAGGGCGTATTCACCGAGTTCCTGATTACGTGGTAACTGCACGTAGGGCGTGGTATCAATGCCATTTTCGACCACCGTCACCGAAGTTTGGGATAATTTTTGCAGCAGGGCACGATCCGGCTCACTTACCGCAAGGACGTGCGCCGAAATATCGCACATATGGCCCTCAAAACGGGTCAAGCGCCGCCATTGCACCCACGAATAAACTGCCCCAACTAATTGACGGGGATTGCGCCGGTCGGTGCTGAACATGGTACGCTGTAAATCGGCCTCGGCGTTCAATGAGCCATAGATCAGCGGTAGGTCGGGATACCACCTATGAATCAGAGGTAAATAAGCCGCCATTTCGAGGCTTTCGGCATGAACTACATCAAAGGGTTGTTCAGCCAATAATTTACGCAGCGCCTCAACCATCTCATCTGACCAAAAACGCCGACCCATATCGGGTTGGGAGGTCAGAGCAAGATCGCGCAGGCGGTTTTTAATAGTACGGGTTGGTGGGGGAACAAGCGTGAGCCCCGCACACCATTCATGCAACGGGGTGTTGGCCGGCGGGTTGGCGGCAAAACATAATAGGTGCAGTTGATGGCCCGCCCCAGCCGCACCACGCATCAAACCGAAAGCACGCAGCGCCCCACCACTGTGCGGGGGATATGGAAAATGAGAAGTTAAGAATAGGACGCGCACACCAACCGTCTACACCGTATCGGGATTGGGGGCACTAGGCGCTAATTGCCGAGAGTTCAAAACGGCTGTCTTTAATCCATTGACATCCACCAATGACCCGTCCGTCGAAAGCACCTGACCAATCAGCAGTTGCAGCCGATTTTCGCCCATCGCTTGACGGGCTTTTTCACGGTCTTTCAAGGGGTAAAAATATTCCATAGACTGCTGCAAACGGATTTGGATACGTTCGCGCAGACCCGGCAGGCGTTCTTTGTTGGTGATGATGATAAACTCGTTGGCTTCCATATGCCCGATGAAATCCTCAGTGCTGCCCGCCTCACGCACGGCGTTATTCATCATCAAACTGACAGCGCGGAGTACGTCATCGGAGGCCACGAAACCATAGAGTTCGCGGAAATTTTCGAGGCCAACAATCGCAATCGAGAGGATGGCCCATTCAGTTTCGCTAAAGATCAATTTCTGAAGCTGCTCGTCAACCATCGCCCCTTCGGAAAGATTGGTGATGGGGTTCATCAACGGTTGTTGCACCGCACTACGTAGAGCATTACGCACACGCAGGCGAAGTTCTTGAATATCAAATGGCTTGGTGATGTAGTCCACCACGCCCAATTCCAAGCCGGCCAATTTATCCACCCGGTCACGCTTTTCGGTCAAGAAAATCACCGGGATGCTGGCAGTGCGGCGGTTGATACGAATGCGGCGGCAGACTTCATAGCCGTCAATGTCGGGAAGGCGGATATCCAATACGACCAGATCGGGGGCGATTTCCTTGCTGACCCGCACGGCATCCTCACCCCATGCTGCCGTCGAAACATCATAGCCCTGCACCCGAAAATAGGCGTTGAGCATTTCGGCGAGGTCAAGATCATCTTCTACAATTAAAATCCGTGCTTTTTCGGTCAAGATAAACCCCCAATGAACCGCATGAATAACCATTGGACTGAAGTTAATGTAGCACACGCTATGGGGGATTGTCAAACCATCGTCTAACCTTCGGTGGGCAAGTTCAATTTTGGTTGGCACTAACCAAAATAACCAAATTTGATTGACTTAGCCTATTCCGAATGCCAAAATCAGCCAACCTTTAGCAAATTAGTCTTTTCTAGCGAGAAAACCCCATGACATCCGTAAATCTGCCTAAAAGTCCACCTCAATATGCCGTCTCCGACGAACATCTGATTGATATTGCCACTCATCCCAGCCGCATGGAAGCCATTCCGCCCTCGCGCATGTTCACTATCAAAAAATCATTGCAAAAATATCGCAGTCATGCCGGGGCCGATGCGCCCATTTATGACGCTTCACAAGGGGATGGCGGCGAAAGCCTACCGGGGGTGCCGCGTGCCATTTTGGAACGGGCCGCCCAAATGCAAATCGAAGCGGGGACGGGTTATGATGCCCCGGCGGGGACGGAGCGTTTCCGCAAAACCACCGCTGAACAATATTGGAAGATAGACTCGGCCACCGGGTGGGGTGCTGGCAACGTGGTGGCGGTACAGGGCGGACGTGATGGTCTGCAAAAAGCCTATGAAGCCATGATTCATCTGGGGCATGGGCGAGTCGGTGACGTGCTGATTACCTCCGCCGTTCCGTGGATTAGCTACAATTGGGGACCCTATGCAATGGGCCTAAATGTTTTACGCGCCCCCGGTGATCCCGATGCCGCATGGGTTTATACCGAAGATGCGCTGGCCGAAGCCGTTAATTATGCTAAAAAATCGGGTCGTCTGCCCGCTGGGATTTTGATTACCTCACCCGACAATCCGACAGGCCGCACACTCGATATTGAATTACAAATCGCCCTTGCCAAAAAAGCACTGGAACTTGGCGTGTCGTATGTTCTGTTCGACTGGATTTATCACTACGTCACGCAGGGTCAACCACAGGACATCAATGTGGTGTTGAATGCCTTTGAGCCCGCCGAACGTGACCGCCTGATTTTCCTAGACGGCCTGACCAAATCACTCGGCGCATCGAATATCCGAAGCTGCCATCTGGTCGCCTCCAAGCAGGTGTGTGATTTCATCACCAGCCGCGCTTCCCATGCCGTTATCACCAGCTTTTTCAGTCAAGCCATCGCCATTGCCGCCTATGAGATGGGCTTTGCCGAGGCGTGCAAGAGCATCGTCGAACCGACCAATGCCAGCCGCCAAGTGCTGCGTAAATTCATCGCCGATAAGCAGCTAAAGGCCATCATGGGGGATGGGTATTATGGCTTTATTGACGTGACCGAATGGGTTGAAAAGAAGGGTCTAGCCGATTCCGCTGAATTGGGCCAGAAGGTCGCCGAGCAGTTCGGGGTCGCGGTGGTGCCGGGGATTTTCTTCTCGGATGCCGCCAAGAATTGGGTACGCTTCTCCTATGCCCTACCGCCGGAGCGCACCGCGATCGCCATCAGCCGCTTCTATGAAGGTCTCAACGGGCTGGAATAGACGCTAAGTTTTAGATTCCTCATCAGCTTCAAGTCGGGGCTGGCGTCGTGCAAACAATAAATTGAGCGCGGCGGGAAATACCACAGCCCCGGCTGCTATTGAGGCTAGATAAGCCCCGTAGCGTGCCTTACTTCGCAATTCTGGGTCTAATTGAACATCGTGATACTCTGTGAGTTCATGTTGTATAATGCTTTCTTGCGGGTTCTTGGGGTTATAAACAATGTTGATGGGTTGCCCTACCGCACTCCTGCGAAAAGACACTGCTGCGGTTTCTCTATTCTCTTTACTCCCTTTACCTTTAATATAGTAAACTTTCCCATCCGTTAGCTCAATTTGGCTTAAACCTTCCCATTCATATACACTTTTGCTTTCATAATCTCCAGAACTTACCCATTCATCAATTGCAGAATTGCGATTATCATAAACAACTCCATTGACTTCATAGGTATAGATTATTCTTGATACCCAATCCTCTCGAAATTGCAAACGAGTCAGGCGAAACTCATATTGATGTGTTTCAATCCCTCGAACTGTGCCCTGTGTTGGAATCCACACATAAAACTCGTATCCCTTGATAATGAGGCTATCTCTGACTGTCCAGCACAGAACACTTAACCCCAACAAAATAAATGTCAGGAGAAATACAACCAGTGCCCCTCGGCGCGGATGCTTGATAAGTCGCCTAGTGGAATAAGTAGGTGGGTCATCCAATGTAACAGAGTAAGGATACAATTCCTCTACTTTGACATTTTTACTCAGTGACTGAAACGCCTCTTGAAAGCGTGTTTTGGTCAGATACTCATGCGGGCTGACAACAATTAATCTGCGCCGATCTATTTTAAGTGAGCCTATCAACCCATAGCGGATGAACACAAGGGCGACAAAAAACATAAGCCCGGTTTTCAGACAGGCAATAAAAATGATCTTTTCCATCATTGCCCCCAAACTCAATCAACCTAATATTGAGTGTAATACCCACCCCAATCCCAAAACAGCCCTACTTAATGGGGGTCTAGTCCATCAATTGTCTAAAATTTGTGCGGTCTTTGGTGATTATGCTCAACCTCACACCGTTTTGATACGAGGTGGGCTTGAACCCGCTATAAAACCCTCCTATAATGTTTGAGTGCATTCCATTTATTAAAAATCGTAATCATTATCAATGCTTCTCTTAAATTTCATAACCGTTTATCATCGTTCAATTGCTCACCCGTTCATTCCCATAGGTTGATATGCCATTCCAGAACTCTCGTTTCGCCGCGTTTTGTGTCCGTAACAGCCGAACGTTCATTTTCATCGGGCTGGCGGTGCTTGTCCTGTTGACCTCGCTTACCAACGTGCCCTCGCTGCGACCACAAGGACGGGACAGTGGTATTTTTGCTTATACGGCACAGGTCGTGAAGGATGGAGGAGCGCCCTATCGTGATGCGTGGGATAACAAACCCCCGCTGGTCTATTTGCTGAATGCGGCGGCTTTTTCGATGTTCGGCGTCAACCGCTGGGCTATCTGGATTATTGAAATCATCGTTTTGGCGGTGACGAGCCTGCTATTTTTTAATCTCGTCCACACCCTCTATAAACGCCAATGGTTTGCGCTGTTTGGCACACTATTATTCATTTTGTTGATGCGCCAACCGAAATTGATTGGCGATGGCAACTATACTGAGAGTTATGCCCTGTTGTTTCAGGTGCTGTGCCTGATTTTTGGTTATCAATTTCTGCAAAAACCCGCCGCCAAGTGGTGTTTCTGGTTCGGCCTAACCGCCAGCCTTGCATTTATGGCAAAACAAACCAGTGCCGGGGTCGCGGTGGTGTTTATCCCTGCCTTGTTCCTAACCCGCCACGAAATTATTCATTCACCCCGTCGCAAGACATGGATCGTGGCAATGGGGTTGGGCACGCTGGCAGGTTTGGGCGTCATGGCGATTTATCTGGCCTATAATCAGGCGCTGATGGAAGGTATCGAAGCTATTTTCATCACCCCATCACAACTGCATAACTGGATTAGCCGCCGCAATGTGCCGATTTGGGAAACGGTCTATACCTCGCTGACCAATAAATTGGTGCAATCCATGATGTTTCCGCTGGCCCCACTGTATTTGATGGGTGCGGTCATCGCCATCCGTTCGGCGATACGGCGTGCCTCAGATAATGCCGAATCATTAACCCTGATGACCTTTCAGGTGTGGGTGGCCCTATGTTTTGTGCTGGATTTCGTCGCCGCCAACATCACCAATCGGGCCTACTATCACTACTACATTACCCCTCTACCCGCCATGACCCTGCTCATTTTGATGGGCCTGATCGCGCTGTCCAAACTCCACTGGTCACATCCGGTACATAAGGTCATTCGCGTCGGTGCGTGGTCATATGCCACCCTCATATTTATCAGCCTTGCCGCTTTAATTGTCTCGACTTTCGTCTATTTTGAGCGCAACGGGGATTTATTTGGGCCTGCGATCGAATGGCGCTTGGCGAATTATGCCGAAGCCCATACTGACCCCAACGACAAAGTATTGGTCTGGGGGGCAGCTAGTGGCATCAATTTTCAAGCAGATCGGCGCAGTCCAAGTAACCTGCACTATGCCTATCCACTGCTCGTGCCGGGGGAAATCAGCGAAGAATATGTGGCTGACCTGCTGCAAGACCTAAACGACAATCCGCCGGAAATGATCATTGATACCACCCTGCAAGATGGCAACCGCGTGCCACCGCTTGATCCCACTTTACGCCATGAATGGTGGCGTTCCGGAGGCCGGCGTGATGTCGAGAATTTGAAGCCGATCTATGATTTTGTGGACGAACACTGTGTAATTGTGGATGAAATTCGGCAGGCCATGATTTATCGCTGTCAATATTTCCAAGTATTTGAATTTAACGCACCTGCCACCCGTGAACCGAGCTTTTGACGGGGTACATGGGTATTGATAGCAGACACGGTTTGAATCATAAGGAAAATTTCGGGATGCGACACAAAACTCTCTTGATTGCGCTCATCACCTTGCTGCTATTTTTGGCGGCGTGCCAGAACGACGATGATTCGTCCGACGGCGACAGTAATGGCAATCCGGCATCGCCCACAATAACGCCGACCGCCGCATTAAGCCCGGTCAACGTGAATCCCAACCCCGGCGGGATTCAATCTGAAACGTTGACGGTGCAAACACTCGCTCCCGGTGAAGGTCGTCTGGTACTGAATATTTCGATGCCCGAAGGCTATAAATTCAATAACTTAGCGCCGTTCGTTGGTGAATTTAGCTCGGATAACAGCGCGGTTTCGATTGCTGAGAGCGCCGCCAAAATTGAGGAGATCGAACCCAAACTGCCGATTGTTTTTCCAATCACCCTGCGCCCCGGTGAGGCCACAGTGACCCTCAACCTCTATATTTATTGGTGTGAGGCCATCAATGAAACGCTGTGTTTTGTGGACCGCCGCGAACTCCAATTGCCGCTGACCATTGCCGCCGATGGCATAACCACACAGGCATTAGCCGAAGTCGCACTTGTGCCACCCGTCGTGCAATAGTTAATGTAGAGGGCGACATAACAATCGTCCTCTTTTGACTAGCGCATAATGGACAAGGCAATGAGCCACTGCGCCGAAAAATACGTCCCCAGAATCACCAACCGCGAAAGGCGAAAAGGCTGTCTAAAGCGGTTATAGGCCAATACTGCGTCGGAGGCCATAAACAGAATCGCCCCCACCGCCGCCAACGATGACCCGGTTTGTTCGGTATCCATCCAACGCCCAATCGCCATCCACCCCATTGTTAGGATCACCAGCATATAGACCATGACAGGTATTTTCATTTCCCCTAGTGTGGGCAGCAAAATCGCCATCATACCGCCGCCGAAAATCAATAAGGGAACAGCCACCCATAATACCAGTGGTAAATCACCTTCAACCGCAAACGCGATGATGTAAAAAATGTGGGCGATTAAAAAGCTGATGAGGCCGGGGATAAAACGATCATCCGGCAGCATCAAAAAGACGTCGCCACCGACTGAAAACAGCAGGCCAATCAGAATGATGATTTTATAGGTATCCGAGATAGGGTCTAGCGAAAGTGCCATCAAAATGATGAACACCATCGTGAGGGGTTTGAAAAGATAGATGTGTTTTTGGGGGCCAAAATATTCAGCGCGAATGTGTAAAGCGCCTGAAATCAACGCCAATATGGAAAGCACCGCGATTAACAAGGTCGAATCCCTTTCTAGTGTTCAGGGCGCGACCTGTGCCATGTCTGTCTCTATTGAAGAATAACCACCAAAGTGCCGCGCCAGAGATTCTTTGAGTGTACCTGCTATCTTGAACGAGCAAAAGTCCATTCAGTCAACACCGCCACTCACTGCTCTATAAATATCACAAATTATCAGAAAGCATCATCGGCGTCTACCCCAACGCCGTGCCCCCCATATCAACGGCTGCGTTAGGGCATACCAGAACTGTTCCCAATGGCTGGCTTCGGGTGCTTCGGATTTCATGCGCTGCCAGCGTCCCCGCAAGCTAAGTCGGACAGTAGGGGTATTCAGTTGGGCATCACGGTTTTTGTTCAGCACTTCTTCTGACCGCCCATAGCGATATGCCGAGCGCAAGCGCTGGTCCAGATTCAGAAAATAATAATGCTCGACCCAAGCCGCTGGTTCGTAATAAACCAGCAGCCCTTGTTCGCGCAGCCGCTGGTCTATCGAATAATCATCAAAATACCAGTCATTCGATTGGGGCTGCGCATCTAACCACACGCCTTTGCGAAAACTACGATTACCGCCAAAGGTAAACCATGCCTGCCCGGGCTGGGTGTTGATAATGCCTAGTGGCGCGTTCAGGCGGTCAAAGTAGGCCATATGCCCGTGATACTGCTTCCAACCCGCCACATTCATTTTGCTGCCATGTCGCAAACCACCGCCGACGCCAACCACCGATGCCAACCGTTCATAGACCGCCGCGTAAGTCGCTAACCAATCGGGGGGTGCTTGGCAGTCGTCATCCAAAAACACCATGATTTCACCCCGACTCTGGCGCACGCCAGTCAATCGAGCCGCACCCCATCCTCGCTGAGATTGATAGATATAGCGTATTAGGCCGGATTGATGATAGGGGGTTATGATTTTGCGCGTCTGGCGACGACTGCCATCATCCACGACGATAATTTCAAAGTCAGCGGTTGGAAAATCTTGGGTCAATAAACTTTCGATACACCGGGAAATCAATGTGGGTCGGTTGTGGGTGGTGATGATGACCGAAAACAAGGGATTTTTCATGATTGTCCTTCAAAATAACCAGCCGCTTGCAGCCATACTTGAATTTGGGCTGGGGTCGGTCGGTCGCTAGGGACATAGCCCCATAATTTGACCGGACGGGTAGCATATTTTTGGCGGCGCAGGGTACGGGCCACCAATAGCGCGGCAGAGCGTATCACAATTTCGGGAAGCTGCCACAACAATAGCGACGGGAGTAGAGTAGGCCAATTTCGCGGCGTGCCAAATCGTAAGAAAAATAGGGCGTGGTTACGGGTACGGAGATAGGTCTGCCATACAAAGCGCTTTTCGCCAGAACTGCCGACGGCATGTAGCACCTTCGATTGCAGCGCCACCGCCGTGACATAGCCTAATTGTTTGGCCCGCAGGCACAACTCGGCATCTTCAAAATAGGCGTCATAAATCGGTGCTAAGCCGCCCACCTGCTTGACAATCTCGCGCCGCACCATCAATGTGCAGCCCCATACGTAATCAATCGGTAGCCAGTTTACAGGGGAGGCGGTTTCACAAGCATAGCGCCGCAGTAACACCCGCCCCCATTTGAAATCAAGATCACCGCCCATATCAATCACATCCGGTCGTAAGGTGCGCTGCATGAGTGGTCCAATCACGCCGATTGCCGGATTTTCTTGCCCAATCCGCACCATTTCTGCCAATGCATCCGGCATCATAACGACATCATTGTTGAGCAGCAATATCCACTGGCAATCCTGCCCCATCAGGTAATCAATACCCTGATTATTGGCATAGACGTAACCTGTATTGCAGTCATTTTGGATGAGATGCACTTCGGGGAAATATTCGGCAATACAATCAGATGTGCCATCCTGCGAGGCATTGTCTACCACCACCGCCTGCCATTGGGTGTGAGTTTGATGGCGCAGCGAAGTTAGGCATTTGAGCGTATCATGCAGGCCGTTCCATGTCACAATCACGATACCAACAGTGGTCAAGTGGTTTTCCTTTGGGTGGCATAGGCAGATTGATAGGCCGCCTCGAAAGTATGAATGGACGTTTGCCAGTCAAACTGCTGGCGCACAAATTTATGCCCCCCATTAGCAATCGTATTCCAATGCGTGCGGTCTCTCAAAAGCCGCAGGACGGAGGCCGCAAAATCTGATGGATTCTCCCCTAACTCTACCGCAGTTCCGGCAGGCGCTCCAAGGCCCTCATTGCCAAAGAGGGTGGTGACAACAGGCCGACACGCCGCCATCGCCTGTACAATCTTGGTAATCTGCCCTCCGCCAATCAAACTAGGCAGTACCGCCACATCTGCCGCTGCCCATTCTGCCACGCTATCCGGGACATAACCCGTGATGGATATGGAGGGGTGATTGGCATAGTGTCGCAGCAATCGGGCTGGTGGATTGGCCCCGACGATCCGTAGAGTCGCACTTGGATTTTCGGTGGCGACTAGTGGAAAAACTTGGTCAATCAAAAATTCGGCGGCGGCCATATTGGCAATACGATCCATCGCGCCGAAAAACATCAAGCGCCCCGGCACGATTTTTTCCATCGGCAGGGGATTCATGTCCATATTGGGCCATACCGAAGCAACGGAAATGCGATATGGGTCTATTTTGTCGGATAGCCATGCTCGGTCTGCTTGCGAACACACCACCAAATGATTGATCTGCTGGATGGCGATTTGCTCCAGCCGAATGAGTTCGTGGGCACGATAGATGGCCCTAATTTTCGCCACTCCGAACGGATAGAGATCAAGTTCACGAAGGCGGACGACAGCCTCAATATCATGAAGATTGACTACTGTGCCAATCTGGGCCGGAATCGCCCCCAAATAACGCGCCATCTCAGTCCACGCCAGGTGAATCACCTCAATCTGGGCCGATTCGCATATCCGCCGCATAGCGGTTTGCATCTCGATGTGGGTACGCCTGCCTAGTTGATGGGGATGTCGCCAACCGCGCCGCAATTGCTCAACTTTTTGCCCCCATGTATAGGCCGGGGTAACGATTGTGACGGAAGCGCATAGAGATTTAATTGCCGCAATTTGTTGAGGGGATTCGCCGCGACCATAGGCCAATAAATGCAGCTCATGGCGTGGGCTAAGGTCGTGCATGAGGTGATAGAGGTGCTGACCCCCGGCATGTAGAATTTCGGGGTGGGGTACAAAGGGCGATAGGAACAACAGCCGCATTTAGTGATCTCGCCTTTCCCGCCAACCAAGAATAATCCATCCCGGCACAACGCTGCATGTGGTGAGAATCGCCATGCCTACTAAACCCGTTTGTGGCAGCAATATCCATGCCCCACCTGCGATGATGCCAATCCCCAACAGGCTGCCCATTACGGGAGGCCATGTATGGCCCTGCGCGAAGTGTTTCAAAATCAACGGTTGCAAACTGGTCAGCAACCAGAAGTGGGGCAGCAGTACCAAAATGGCCTGTGCGGTCTGCCGTCCTGCCACCCACCGATTTTCTAAAAGGGTAAGTGTGCTGACGGCAAAAATCGCCGCCCCCAGACTCAGCACCGCACCTAACAGTATCACCCGTTTGAATGACCAGCCCAATAACAGGCGTGCATCGGTATTTTTGGCCCAATGGGGATAGGCAGGCATCACAAAACCGGATACGACCAGTGCCATGAGGGCTTCATAACCGCGCACCGCTACATTAAACGCCGCAACATAACCTGTCCCCACAGGCAAAATCGCCGCCCGTTCGACCAATAATTGTAAATGCACTAACCCTGCCGCCGCGCTGATGCCTGCCATTGCCCGTCCAAGCAATTTGAGTTCAGGGACGAAACGTTGGAGCAAAGGGCGATTGATTTGCAGACCGAATCCGCCGCAAAAATACCCTGTCCATCCAGCCGCCACCCATGCCGCACCAAATGTCACCGCCGATAACACGATGGCAGGTCGCCCCCACAGCCCTAAATAGCCCAACGCCGTTACGGCGCTACCGATGAGTAAAGTCATTCGCGCCGTGCTGAGTTGTTCGCGTGCCACCAACACCCCTCGTCCAAGCCATGTCAACGCGATGGGCAGAATTTGAAAACCCAATAATAGCCCCATGCCCAAACTGGTTGTAAACCCTAAATCGGCTTGTTGGGCAAGAATCAAAATGACGACACTGCTGATAAACGACGCGGCTAGGGCTACCACGAGAGTTATGGCTAGGAGAAGGTTCAAAAAATCGGGGGTGGCCGTGCGATGATAGGCGGCGGGCAGGGCCATTTCGAGGCCGGAAATCAGCAGAGCCGCACTGACCAACCAAGGAATCCCGCTAGCTACCAAAAATAAATCAGTTTCGGGATGGGGCGACCAACGGGCTAACAAAATAACCTGACTCAAAATTCCGATGCCAATCTGCCCAACTTGCAGGAGCAGCAACTGGCGGCTGTGGCGCGTTATTTGTTGGGTATCTACCGACGCCATACCCAATTGTCCCATTTTGCTTGGGCCTCCAGCGCCAAATTTTGCCAAGATTCCGCCGCTATAATATCGCCCTGCATGGAGGCCACCACTGACATCGCGCCATAATAACGGGTGTAGTCGTCCAGTAGACTATTGGCCTGTTGAAAATCCGCCAGCGCAAAATTCGGTTCACCCATTTGCAGCCAGACCAGCCCCCGGTCAATCCATAAATCGGGGTTACGTGGGCTTAAAACAAGGGTTTGAGAATAGGCATCAATTGAATCGGCAGCGATTTCATTATCCTGCACAGAGGCACTCCATCGGCGCAAATAGAGCGCATAGGCTTGGCGGAAGCTGATAATGGTCGGGTAACGGCCTACTAATCTTAGCAGAATGTCCCCGCCTGCCTGCCAATCATCACCCGAAGGGGCATAGGCGTTCGCTAGAGCCATCTCAAAAAGTTCGGGCGTGGGGGAGAGGTCAACGGCATATTGAAGAGTTTGGGCAGGGTCACAATCGGCGCTTTGACCACATTGTGATTCGCCGCGATAGGCCAGCATGTCGGGGAGGGTAATAAGAACCATCGCCAATAGACCAAGCCCCGCTATCCCCAACCCGATGATGGGCTGTCGGCGTGTTTTCGGTATAGGCATCGCTTCGGTGTGGGCCATTCCCGCCAATACCCAAAACAATAAAACTGTGGACGCGCTCTCAAATGAAAACTGTGTTCCAATCACATTGGCACTCAGCGCCGCCAAAATGCCGATTTTTAAAGACTTACCCGATGGTGTGGATTTCAATACCTGCCGGATGAGGGGTAGAAATAGGGCTATCAGCAAGCCGATATAAACAATTAGCCCAATTCCCCCCGTTTCGATACCGACTTCAATCAGGCGATTATGGGGGCGTCCGCCGAGAGCCTCCGCGCCACCAAATGGAGCAAGTTCGGGGGGGAGATGCCTTTCCAAAACTGGGCCATAACTAGCAGGGCCATAACCTAAAATCGGATGTTGTTGGATGGCATCCGCAGCGGCCTCCCATCCCAAAAAACGAATCTGTGCCGTCGCGCCTTTCCAGCGGAACATATTGGTCAGGGTTTGCAGGGCGTGGGGAGTATTGCTAGGTAAGGGTGGGAGTGTACTCAAAACAAATAGGGCGATGAGTCCAGCAATTGTGCCGACCAATAGCAGGCGGGCCAGTTTTTTACGGCCTCGATTCCACAGCCATAATCCAGCAAAAATGCTAACGCCTGCCAATGCGGCCAACCACCCCGCCCGCGAATAGGTGAAAATGAGGCATACCCCCTGCAACATCAAAATAACACCGCCAACTTCCCGCCGAAGCCAGCAATTCAAGAGGAGCGTCAGTGTAAGGGGTATTGTCATCGCCAGATACAAGGCCAATAGGTTCGCATGGGCCAATGTTGATGAGGCACGCACGGTATCTTCGTCATTGACGAGGGGATTGAGGCCCAGTTGCTCCAAGATGCCATATATCGAGATAGCCGCACTTGTCCAAACCACCGTTTGTAATAGAGGGCGCTGAATCTCAAGGGAATATAATTGGCGGCGGGACAAGCCAAATAGGATCGCACTTGCCATCGTCAATAAAAAGCCATTGCGCCATGCTGGATCACCCCACAGCGACCAATGTGGCATATCCGAGCCAAACATCGCCAGCAAATTGACCAGCAAAAACGCGGCGAACCACTTTTCGGCATGATTTTGGGATGGTTGGGGAATTGCACCCTGCCAGAAAGCCGCCCCCAATAGAAAACCTGTGAAGGCCAGCAACAGGGCTACCTTATCAGGTTCATATTGCCAACGGCTGAGGGGATTGTAGGCCAGCGGCAGGATAATGAGTGCCGCCAGCCATAATTTTGCGGTAAGTGGGGCCTTCATTCCAAATCAATATCTGGAATGGGTCGAGCTAGTCCGCCGCTGCCCGTCCCGATTCCTCAATATAGGCGAGGCTCTGGTGGCGGAAATAGGTATTATACAACTCGGCATAATGTCCGCCCGATTTCAGCAGCGATTCGTGGTTGCCCTCCTCGATAATCTCGCCCTGTCGCAGCACAATGATACGATCCGCATTTCGAATCGTACTGAGGCGGTGGGCAATCACAATCGAGGTGCGGTGGTTCAGCACCAAATCCAAGCCTTCTTGAATTTGGGCCTCAGTCAGTGGGTCAACGCTGGCCGTCGCCTCATCCAAGATGAAAATGGAGGGGTCTTCCAACAAAACGCGGCTGAGGGCCACCAATTGGCGCTGACCCATGCTGATACCTGTCCCACGTTCGCCCACTTCGGTATCGAGCCCGTTGGGTAGCGTTTCGAGCCATTCACCACCCGCGATCCGCGATGTCATGGCTTCAATTTCGGCGTCGGTGGCTTCGGGTTTGCCATAGCGGATGTTTTCGCGCACTGTGCCGCTAAATAAAAAGGGACTCTGGTTTACAATCCCGAGATTACGCCGATAATCACTTAAATCGAAGGTGCGGATGTCGCGCCCGTCAATGAGTAACTGGCCGTCTTGAAATTCATAGAACCGCGCAATCAGCTTGCCGAGGCTGGATTTTCCCGCGCCCGTATGCCCCACCAGCGCAATCGTTTCGCCTTGTTTGATGTTGAGATTAAACCCTTGCAGAACGGTTTCTTCGGCAGTATAGCGGAAGTCCATGCTCTTGAATTCAATTTCGCCCTGTAATCTGCCGACAGCTTGGTTATCGGTCTGCACGACTTTAGGTTCGGCATCAATCAGTGCAAACACGCGCTCACTGGCACTCAAGCCACTTTGGAATTGGCTCCAAAAGGACGCGATGCTGGTCAGCGGAAACCAAAACTGCTCTAGGCCCAAAATGAACAGATACCATTGACCGGGAGTGAGATGAGCATCAGCAACCCGTGTCGCACCAAAATAGACAATTGAGGTTGTCCCAATAACCGATGAGGTAAAGTTCAGGAGGGGGAAAATTGAGCTAAAAGTGAACTCCGTTCGCAGATTGATGCGAAAGGCGCGGCGGTTGACATTGCTAAAGGTGTCATAGATGGCCTGTTCTTGGCGATAGGCTTTTGCTACCGAGATACCGCTGATACTCTCCTGAATATTGGCGTTGACCTCGGCCAAGATTCGGCGCGATTGCTGGGTTGTCCAGCGAGCAAAACGGCGGAAGGCGAGGGCGATAATCACAACGAGTGGGGCAAAGGCCACCACTAAAAGTGCAAGGATGGGGTCAATGACAAACAGCAGCGTCGTCATGAACACCACCAGCAAAATCTGGCTCAGCAGGTCAATCGCAAGCTGAACAACATTGGCGAAATCTTGAGTATCGGAGGTCACACGCGAGACAATCTTGCCCGTCGGGTTCTCATCATAAAACGACAGGTCGCGTTCGGTGACGGCCTTAAAAGCGCGTTCACGTAAGGACAATATGACATCATTCACCGCACGAGCCGAGGTGCGCCGCCGGATGAAATTCGACACCCACGACGACACCCCCGAAAAACTAATCACACCGACCAGCAGGACAATCGTGCCAATCTTGGCTCCCTCTGCCAACAGGTCAATGCTGCGCGAAAGGAACAGGGGCAGGGCAATGTCAAATAGGGCCGCCAGAAAAACCGTTAAGCCGACGATGGACATGCGGCGATATTGGGGACGGAAAAACGCCCATATACGGCGGATAAGTTCCCCGTCGGTATAGCTGCGATCAAAACTTTCGGCCTCAAGGCCATCCATGATAAAACCCATTGTGATAGTTCTCCTCTTGTTTTATCTATCCGGCCCTAGGCGACGGGTTCAGTTTCGGCCTGCATCAAGGGTGGCAAATCCACTTCGTAACGCGCAAAAATGCTGCGATAATCAGCACTGGTCGCCAATAGGTGTTCATGTGACCCCTGTGCCACAATCCGCCCTTTTTTGACGACCAGAATTAGGTCGGCCCAACGAATTTGGCTTAGACGATGGGTAATCAACACAACCGTGCGTCCTTCTTGTACACGGCGAATGGCTTTTTGGATTTCGTCCTCGGTGGCACTGTCTACCGCGCTGGTCGAATCGTCCATAATCAAAATACGGGGGTCGGTCAAAAAGGCCCGTGCCAACGCGATGCGCTGCCGCTGACCACCCGACAATGTTACCCCGCGTTCGCCGACCATCGTTTCATAGCCGCTGTCAAATTTCATGATGAAATCGTGGGCTTGGGCAGCTTGGGCAGCACGTTCAATGTCGGCTTGGGTCGCGCCCGGCACTCCAAACGCGATATTCTCAGCTACCGTGCGCGAGAACAAAAATACATCCTGCTCAATCACACTGATTTGCGAGCGTAGGCTGTCCAACGCCCAATCACGCACATCCACCCCATCCAGCAAAATCTGCCCGGAGTTGGCATCATAAATGCGGTTCATTAGGCGGGTGATGCTGGTTTTGCCACTGCCGGTCTGTCCGACAATTGCGACGGTTTGGCCTGCTTGCACTTTGAACGACACATTTTTCAATACGGGGTTATCCGCGCCATAGTACCCAAAGCTGACGTTTTTGAACTCGATGTCGCCTTGTACAATTGACCGATGCCCGTTGGTATTTTCGTCAATGTCGGCTTCGGCTTTGATGAGCGACAAAATACGGGTCGCCCCAGCATAACCTAACTGCACCAGCGAAAAAGTGAAGATGCTGATGAAGGTGGGGAAGCGCAAAATCCCAAAAATGCCAACATACGCGATAATTGTCCCGACGGGAATTTCACCCCGGTCATATAAAATCACGGCATGTAGAAAGCCAGCCGTTATCGCTAAGCTCAACATGAGCAGCGGCAGATAGCGCCCTTCTATTTCCCCCTGCTGTACCATATAATCGCGGTACTTGCGGGCATTTTGGATAAATTTGGCCTGTTCTTGCTGTTCTTGGGCCGACGATTTTACCAGTTCGATGCCGCTAATCGTTTCCTGCAATCCGGCGTTCATGATACCAAAGGTCGTTCGTGAATGCGTGGTAACAGGACGTAACCGCCGGGTATAGTCCCATAGGGCGATGTAGAACAGCACGGTAAAGACAACCGGCGATAGCAGCAATTCCGAACGCAGTAGGGCAATCGAAATGAGTGGCACAATCAGGCTCATGGATGACCCGACAATGAGCATCAGGCCGGGATTGAGCATCATATTGAGTTGGCGCACATCATCGGTGGCACGAGCCATCACATCGCCAATGCGCTGACGGTCATGGAAGGTTTGGCTTTTACCCAAGAGACTGATATACAGCTCTTCGCGGGTGTCGCGTTCGAGGCGTTGGGCCAGCAAACCAAATGAATAGTTGCGGCAAATTTGGCCTGTTGCATAGAACAGACCTAACAGCCCGATGTAGAGGACATAGGTGCGAACCTTATCAAGATCAGGCGAATCTTGGTTAATCGCATCGAAGGCTTTACCTGTAAACAATGCGATGGCGGCCTGTCCCCCGCTGTTAATGATCGAAGCGGCAACGGCAATGAGGGCAAAAGGCCAATGACGTGCAAGATGCGACAATAACCAGACAGTAGTGCTGGAATGATTATAGGTTTTGGCGTTCTGAACGTTGAATTCGCTTTTGGTGGTATTGGTCATGAGAAAACCTAGAACGTTTGTTTGACTTTACTGAGAGTAGTATACTGCATTTTTTACGAGATAGCCTTAAAGCTAACCTAGATTACTGCACGTTTGACACGTACTAAGGAACAGTTCACTTCATCATGAAACGCCTCACTTACGAGGACGCCCTCAACTTCCTCTACAGCTACATTGACCGGGGGGGCAAAAAACCTCCACAGCAAGACGAAGCCCGCCCTGCTCGTACCCGTCATTTGCTTGAACTCATGGGCAACCCACACCAACGTTACCCCACCTTGCATATTACAGGGACAAAAGGCAAAGGTTCGGTTAGCGCCATGTGTGCCTCCATCCTGCGGGCGGCGGGTTACCGCGTCGGGATGCTGACCTCACCCCATTTACAGGAACTACGCGAACGCTACCAGATTAATCAGGCAATGGTCAGTGAAGCAACCTTAACCGAGGCGGTGGCGGAAATCAATCCTACTTTAGATAGGTTTCCTGAAGCCCGTTGGCCGGAGGTCATTACCAGTCTAGGGTTCTATATGTTTGCGCGGGAGCAAGTAGACATCGCAGTGGTAGAGGTCGCCTATGGAGGGCGGCTGGATTCAACCAACGTCGTTACCCCCATCACCTCAATTATCACCAGCATTAGCTATGATCACATGCACCTGTTGGGCAATACCCTTGCCGAAATCGCGTGGGAAAAATCGGGCATCATCAAACCCGGTGTACCAGTGGTCAGTGCCCCGCAAAAAGACGAAGCGCGGCTGGTGATTGAAAAAATCGCCGCCGAACGCAATTCACCCCTAACACTGATTGGGCGTGATCTACCTTTCCAAAGCCTGCCCTCCTCACTCAATGGACAAAGTGTGAGCCTCGAGTATCCTGATCAAGCACCCAAAACCTATACCACTGCCCTTATTGGTCAGCATCAAGCAATTAACACCGCTGTCGTGTTGGGGGTGATAGAGCGCGTCAAAGCGGCAGGTTTTGCCATTTCCGAAAGCGCCATCCGCGAAGGGCTGTGGAATGTCAATTGGCCCGGACGGATGGAAATCATTGACCAGAACCCTACTGTTCTGCTTGATTCGGCCCATAACGGCGAATCGGGGCGATGGCTGCGCGAAAATATTCAGACGCTGTTCCCCCAACGGCCACTCGTCTTGGTGTATGGCTCTAAGGCAAATAAAGACATTGACAGCACGATCGGCGAATTGATCCCGATGGCGGATTATCTGGTGCTGACCCGTTCGGCCTATCCCGCAACAGTTGACCCCGACGAGTTGATTGATTTTGCCCGTCATGCCGGTTTTGCTGGCCCAATCGAAGCGATTGCCGATTTATCTGCCACGATGGAACGCGCCAAAGAATTGGCAGCCAGCGAGGGCTTGGTGTGTATCACGGGGTCTATGTTTATCGTCGGGGAAGTGCGAACGCTGTATGGCCTGCGTCCCAATGAAGCGGTCAGGGTGAGCGATACCCACCCGACCGGATTGGATTGACGACGACGGATTAGATTACACGTACTAATGTGCCAACTTCGGCCCAATTGAAAAACCATTCGGCTTCACTAGTCGGCAGATTCACGCAGCCATGACTCATGGGGCGACCAAACGAGTTATGCCAATACGTGCCATGTATCGCGTACCCCTGATAAAAATACATCGTATAGGGCACCTGCGGCAGATAGTACCCCGGCCCGGTCATGTCATCGGCGGTGAGTTTGATATAGATGCGATAATCGCCATATACCGTCGGCGTATCGGGCAGACCTGTCGAAACAAGATGCGAATGGATCAGCATCCCATTTTCGTAGGCATAGATGCGCTGATAATCTACTGATACCACGATCTCTTTGCCCACTCCGGTCGGGGCAGGTGGGGCTTCGGCGGCAGAGGGAGCATAGGCGCCACCCGCCGGGATAATCAGTTCTTGCCCGACAAAAATCACATCGGGGTTAGATAAATCGTTGAGCGCCAAGATGTCGTCAATCGAGACACCATATTCTTTGGCAATCAGCCCCAATTCCTGACCACGCTCCACCACATGCACAGTGGTCTGGCCAGAATTGACCTGTGCATTTTCTTGCACGGGTGGCGCGACATCAATCATACTTAAATCCAACACCCCATCGGCGATTTCGGCGTTCAAGTTCACCCGCAGGCGTTCCAGCATGACCGGAATATCAATCGCCCGTCCATTTTGGGCCGGATTGGTGGAGGCTGGTATATTGGCGAGGTCACTCAGATAGATAAAGCCGTTTTGAGCTTGACTCAAGTCCACCGTATAGTAGGGTTGAAGGTTTTCACCCGCACTGGCATCTTGGGCCAAATTAACGGTAGCCTCGGCATTTATATTGATACCCAGATTCGCCAGTTGTAGTGACCAACTACGTGTGCCATCGGTTAGCAGCAGCGGTTGGGCCGGAATATTCTGGGATAGATATGTTTGGGCCTCACTGGATGACATGCCACTGACGGGCAGCCCCGCCACCGTAACATCATCGGCAATATCATCTTGGCTAAGGTAAAGAATGACCCCTGCCGCCAATATCCCCAAGACCAAAAATACCCCGATCACCAATGTACCGCCCAAGAGCAGCCATGTGCTAGTGTTGGTGCGGCGGACGGGAAGATTGGAAGTAGGAGCGGCGGGTTGAGGTAAAGTATTCATGCGTTGTGTCATACTGCGTTGCTGTTTTGCTCCACTAATCCGATACTGATAAGTCTACTATTAAGACGATACAAGAGTTGGTTGTGCGTCGCCTGTCCACCCAACGATTGCCCTACGCCGCCACTATTTGCGCGGCGTGGATTTAGTCTTTTTTAACCTTCTTGACACAAAACAAACGTTCTGTTACCCTGTAATAAACTAAGGAACAAGTGTTTTATCGCTTTGCTGCTATTGGAGATGTTTTTTGGGAGGTGGCGGATGGGCGCACGACAGTTACCATTGTTTGAATCGGCAGATGGGCGTGAACATCGTCTAACGGGTCGCAGTACGCTTGCCGAAGCGGTAGTGCCATTTCAAGCCTATTTACGCGGCGAAGGCAAAACCCAAAATACCCTTATCAGCTTTACCTCGGATATGCGTGTTCTGACCGAATTTTTTGGGCCAGACATGGCACTTGGCAAATTCAGCACCACGCGGCTCAATGAATTTTTGCATTGGCTGGAACACGGACGCGGAATTCCATGCAGCCGTAAATCCTATGCGCGGCGTGTCACAACGCTCAAGGTCTTTTTTAAATGGCTGCAAGAAGATCAGGTGCGGCGTGATAATCCTGCCGAACCGATTTTGCAGCGTTCTGGCCCTGCGCCACTCCAAGCCATTTTGACCGAAGACGAAATCGAGCAGATGCTGGCCTATTGCGAATCACTGGCCTATGCTGAAAAACCCGATTCGCGCCCCTATGTCTTGTTCAAATTGTTGTTGGACACAGGCATCAAGAAAAGCGAAACGGTGCAGATGAGGCCAGAGGATATTGATCGCACCAACCCGCGTCAGCCGATGCTGGTCATCGGTCATAAAAATCGCCAGAATATCTTTCAGGAACGGCGTATTCCCATTGACGCCATGTGGCCCGAAATGTTGGAACGGTATCTCGTCGAACATAAACCCAAAGGTGGGCGTATCTTCGATTGCACAGCGCGGAATCTGGAATACGTGCTGACCGATACGGCGAAAGGTGCAGGTGTGGAATCACGGGTATCGTTTGAAACCCTGCGCTGGACATGTGCGGTACGGGATTATCGCAGTGGGATGGGGCTTGAAACCCTGCGTGAAAAGATGGGCCTCAGCAAAATCAGTTGGCGCGAAACCAGCCAAAAGATTATGAGGCTGGCGGCAGGGGAGACGATGGCCGAACTGACTGAGGATTAAGGTATTTTTCCATCTCGATGCCATCCTCGCCATCTCGATAATAGCTCCGACGGCGGCGCACATCGGTATAGCCCGTTTCAGCATACAAGGTGTAGGCCGCCATATTCCCGGCCCGGACGGTTAAACGAATACGGTCAGACTGCAATTCGTGTTCACACCATTGCAGCAAAAACCGCCCTAAGCCCTTGCGTTGATATTTCGGATTTATCCCCAATGTGATAATCCACCCCGGACGCCCCATTGTGCCAACCGTGCCAGAAATAAACCCCGCCATATCCCCATTGGGAGCGACCAACTTAAAATTCTGGCTAATGGGAGCCATGATCAACATCACAATTTCCAGCAGAGGATAGGCATCTTTGGGGAATACCATTTTTTCCAACTGGCGGATATTCCACGTATCACGGAGAGTTGCCCGCTGCAATTGGTAGTCATGGTAGTTTGCCAGTACGTTCATGGAATTAGGAAACGGCGTACATCCCCGTCGCCTGAACTTCTTCGAGGGCCTCCAAAGTATCCTTCAGCGACAGGACTTCATCTACAATCTCTTGGCGCAGACGGTTGGTGCTGCGTCCATCCACACTCTTGGCATCCAGTAATTGAATCTGGGTGTAAATCGTGCCCAGTGCCGCGAGGGTGTTATCTAACTGCACATCGGCCCGCTTCACATTAGCTTCCAAGTCGCGCAAATGGCTTTGTTGTAGTTCTTTGCTGCGGATGGCATCCCGCAGTTCAGCCTTGACCCGTTCGTCCTGTTCTTTGTCCAAGCGTAACCGGAGCGACTGCAATTCATTCGGGACACGCACACGGTCGCGGCTGATAATGTCGCTGGATTCATAGGCGTCAATGCGGTGGGCCAATTTGAAAACCTGCTCCAACCAATGATTGACCTCATTAGCCGTGCTCTCGATTTGTAACCGCATTGCACCACCGCGTGTTTGGGCAAGGGTTTTGATATTTTCCTGATACTCAAGCGCCTGCATCACTCGCTGACGGGCATGGTGGTTGCGGATTTCACTGGCATCATACTGCTGGGCAAAAATTCGACCCACCGCCTCGGCGTTCTGCTGCGGGTCGCTGATGGTTGCCAGCACAAAAATCAGTTCGGCCACCGCGCCAAACGCCAACCAAATGGCGGAAGTCGCGCCCAAAAAACTGACGCCCAAAATCCAGAACATCACCGCAAGTGCGATAATGGTAAGGCTTTGGGGCTTGGTGACAGCGTTCAGGAAAATGGCACTTTGCGCCCGCTGCCGGATTGAATCACGGGTAGGATTTGACATGACGGCCTCTACTCAGAAATTCCGAGGCGTTTACGGCGTTCGTCCAATTGCAATTCAATTTCGCTTTGCCCGATGACATCCTCAACCTGATTTTGCAGGCGGCTGGATACCATATCGGCTTCGGCTTCGACCTTATCCAACCGGGCATAAATTTGATCGGCGAGGCGCTTGATGTCTTCATCCCCGATACCCGCCAGATCGTCAATGCTGCGGATTGATTTATTGGTAAGCTGCTTGGCTTCGGTCAGTTCAATCAGGGCTTTAAGTTGTTCCCGTTGTTGCTGAATCGCCACCAACCGCGCTTCCAACTTCAAACGGGCATCCATAATCTTGCGATATTCTTCTTCTTGCCCGCGCCATTGGTCGTGATATTCCTGCGCGATCTGGCGTTTGTTGTTCAGGTCGGTCTGTGCCGCCAACGCCAATTCATTTTTGCCCTTGACCAGCAAAGTATCAATGTCGCGGTCAAGTTTTTCGACCTGCGCCATAAACTCATCATATTTGCGTTTGAGGGTTTTGACCGTGCCGCCAATGGATGCCGCCGTGTCTTCCAGTTCCTCAAGATTGCTTTCGGCCTGCCGGATATATTCATCCATGACCTTCAATGAATGGCTCTCCAATGCGCGGTCAACCATTGAATGAAGATTCGCAGATATCAAGGTATTCACTTTTTGCAGCACAGAGGCCATGTGATTTCATATCCTTCTCACGATTCCAATAATGCTTGATATGCACCCTAGTACGCAGGGCAAGTTCCAAAAGTTGCATTCAAACTAGTTGCGTTGGGCTGGCAGCAGCACAAGAACACTTGTACCAGAGCCGGGGGTACTATCTACCACCACCTCGCCATTATGGGCCTGTACAATCCCTTTGACAATGGCTAGACCAACCCCGCCACCCTGATCTTCAAATTCTTTGCGATTAATTTGATAGAACACGTCAAATATTTTGGCAACTTCTTCGGGCACTATGCCGCGTCCGGTATCGGAGATTTCAAAACAAACACATTCTTGCGCCTGCTCCCCATCCCCAACCAACATCGGCGTCACCCGCACCACAACATGATTAAAGGCTTGATCTTTGCCAAAATAATCCCGATCCCGCCCAAATTTTAGGGCATTATCCACAAGGGCTTGAAGCGCCTTTACAAAATGGTCATGATAAATCTGGGTCGGCGGGGTATCCGGGTCTACTTCAATCGTCAATGACTGATGGGTGGAGTTAAGTCGCATCCTGAACGGGTCGGTTACTTCGGTCAGCAGGGCTTCGTAATCTTTGACCACGATGCGGTGCAAATTGAACGCATCCACCGCCTCACCCGTCTCGATTTCCACCAGCATAATGAAATTCTCGACGAGGCGGCGCAATCGAGAAGCACCCTCATCAATCCCCCCCAGATAGCGGCGCAGCGTTTCGGCACTGAGAGTATCGGCGTCCTGCTTGAGCATCTCGTTATAGGCCACCACATAGGTCAGCGGGGTGCGAAATTCATGGTACAGCATTTCCAAAATACGCTGTTTGAGGTTCAAAATCTCAGATTCATGTTGTTGGCGTAGCTGACGATGACGCTCTAGCTTGGACGACACCGCGATCCGCAAATCATCGGGGCCAAAAGGTTTAGTGACATAATCATCGGCCCCCAATTCTTTGCCCTTGTTGGCATCGGAACGTTCCCCTTTGGCGGTCAAGAAAATGAAGGGAATTTTGTTCCATACGGCTTTGCCCCGTACTTCTTTCAGTAAATCGTAGCCGTCCATACCGGGCATCATAATATCAGACACGATCAAATCCGGCAGTTCTTTTTGTTTACGCAGCACATCAAGGGCATTGTTGCCGCTACCAGCAGTGAGCACTTGATAGCCGTCAAGCTCAAGGATGTCCTTGATTCCCTCCATCAAATAAAAATCATCTTCCACCACTAAAATTTTTACTGGCATAGCAATTGTATTGGCAGAATCACCCTCCGCGACTCCACCTCCGTCCTTTCTATATTGCTAATTGACCTGATTTGCTCACTGATGTGGTCTGTGTCTCAGCCCCATTTTAACTCAAATGATAACGCCTACAATCATTGCAGGTCAATAAGACATCAGGGCCAGCGTATCAACCAAAAGCTCACATCCGAAATTCGTGTTTTAATTTAGCGACAATTCTTGGTAAACTATACGTTATAACTGCGTTCGATTCCGGTTATAATCAGATGGCGTATATTTGGGGACTTGAGGCCAACCTATGAGCAAGAAGCGGTTGCTTATTATCGAAGATGATGCTGATCTGGCAGAACTGTTAGTAACGTTTTTCAATAGTCAGGGTTACGAAGTATTGCAAGCGGATACGGGGTCGGAAGGCATTGCACTAGCGCGATCCAAATTCCCCAATCTCATCTTGTTAGATGTCATGCTGCCCGATATGCAGGGTTTTGATGTCTGCCAAGAACTCCGCACAGCGACATTGACCAAATACATCCCCATCACCTTCCTGACCCAACGCGATGCACGCGCCGACAAAGTGGCCGCCCTCGAACTGGGCGCGGATGATTATGTCACCAAGCCCTTTGACATTGAAGAACTGCGCCTGCGTGTACAAGGCTCCATTCGACGGGCCACCCGCGACCATTTGCACGAACCCCGCACGGGTTTACCTACTGGACGGCTCATTCAAGATGAATATGAGCGACTGCGTGACCGCGACGGCTGGCATTATCTCTCACTGCGAATCACCCATTTTGATGCGTTCCGTGATTTGTATGGCTTTATCGCGGCTGACCAAGCCCTTGCCCTCGCTGCCAAAGTGCTGACCGAAACGATTGCTGATTTTGGCACCCAAGACGATTTTATCGGCAGCAGTGGCGACAATACCTTTGCCGTGTTTACCCACACCCGTGACATTCAGGGATTCCGGGATTCACTCATCCAAAATTTCAAGGCCCGGATTGAATCTGTCTACAGTTTTAGCGATCTGGAACAGGGCTACATCGTGGTCGGGAAAGATACGTTGCAAGAAGAACATATCCCACTGATGCACATTGAACTTACCACCCATGTTGCCTCCGAAGATTTGGATATGGTCGTTTGAGTTGATGAGTTTGGCATCGGAATAGCACTCTGTCTATTTCTATGCTACACTTCGTCGCGTTAAAAACAGGAAGATAATCCAACCAAAACTTGGTTTTTATGCGACGAACACAACGCTTAACCCGCAGCCTCCTTGACCGTGTATTAGGTGGCGTCTGCGGCGGATTAGGAACTTACATCGGCATCAGTCCTTGGTGGGTACGCATTACCTTTATTGCGCTGACCATTTTCACCATTGGCACTGGTCTGCTGCTCTATCTCACTCTCTGGCTCGCTATCCCCGAACAAACATTAGGCGATATTCAAGGTATGACCGGCAGTTCACCACGTCGCATCAGTCCCGAAACGTTGGTGCTGATTGGGGCGGGGGTTATTTTGGTCGGTCTGCTAGTCTTGGCCTTTAATCTAGGCGTGTTAAGCAATGCCAATGGCGGTGCGCTGTTGCCCTTTGCGATTATCCTGCTTGGCCTCACCCTGCTGGCCCAACAACTGAGGAGGGCGGCACGATGAACATCTCCCGTCCCAATTTCATGTGGCCCGTGCTGATTGTAGGCATTGGTCTGTTTTTGCTGCTCGTCCAAATTGAAGTTGTGCCCGAAGCCATCGGCGATTTGTTCATCCGGTCGTGGCCCATGCTATTGGTTATTTTCGGCCTCAATATCTTGTTGGGGGGCCGCATCCGCTATGCTAATTGGGTCATTTTGATTGCCGCAATTGCATTAGTTGTGGTGGTTGGCAATCTGGCCTATGCCGAACGACGTAGCGAATATCGTAATGACTATAAAGAATCACGGGTCGAAGTCTTGCCCCCCGAAATTCAGCAGTTGACGGTGGATATTGAGGTGAAGTCTACCCGTGCCACCATCAGCGCCGCGCCCGATGCCAGTCAAATTATTGCCCGTTTTGAAGGCAGCACCGAAAGTGATGTCAACATTGATCTGACGATTGATGGGACAGTCGCCACGCTGACCATCACCGAAACAACCTCCGGGGTATTGCCCAAATTAGATGAGGTGGGACGGGGAACACTGAATATCTATCTGCCAACCAATGTGCCAATTGCCAACTTGCGCTATTTGGGCGATGACGGCTCAATGACAATGGATTTGCGTCCACTGGTTGTTCAAGTGCTGGATATCCAACTAAAGCGCGGCAATATGGCCCTGTATGTGCCGACACAGGGGCAGATTTTGCAGGATGTGGTACGGGTAGAAAATGGCGATTTACGCATGATTGTGCCACAGGACACGGCCCTGCGCCTAAGTCTGAAAGAGGGCGCGGACAAACCCACCTTTGTGCCAGAATTGGCAGGGGCGCAATATGAATTATTGGGAAGCGATCTGCTTATTCCCGGTGTCGCTAACCCGCGTATTTTGCTGCGTGTCGAGGTGGATGGGACATTTACGGTTGATTTTGGTACCCCCTAGTCAAAATTTTTTCGTTTACTTTACCGAACAAATATTCTATAATTTCTATACGAAGAAAATCTTCAATCGCAATTTTTACATGAGGCTCTAATGAAGATGGGCTATAATAGCCGATATTTGACCGATACCCTAGAGGACAGCGATTTGGTGAACTTTCAACGTGTCGGTGTATTGGCTCATCCTTCGCGTTCCAATACTGCCTTGCTGGCTGAACAGATAGCTGGCTCGCTGCGACAACGCGGCCTTGATGTGTGGATGTTTACAGCGTGGGATGCCAACAAAATCCGCCCCCACGTTGAACATTCGGATATGGTGGTGGCGATTGGCGGGGATGGTGCGATGCTGCATACAGCGCGGGTCTGTGCCCCGTTCGATGTCCCTATTTTTGGCCTCAATACTGGGTATCTGGGGTTTTTGACCGAATCTAAACCGGAACAATGGGAAGAATCATTGGCACGGGTACTAGACGGGGATTATTGGGTTGAAGAACGCATGATGATTACGGGCGAAATTTGGCAAGGGGGTGTCTGCACTTGCATTGACGAAGCCCTAAATGATGTGGTCATCAGTCGTGGCGCAGTGGCAAGATCGGTTCATTTAGAGACGTTTATCAATGATACATGGACGACGACCTATAACGCCGATGGCCTGATTATCGCCACCCCGACTGGCTCAACGGCCTATGCGCTGGCAACAGGTGGGCCAATTTTGCCGCCGGACTTACGCAATATTCTGGTCACTCCAATCGCACCACATCTCAGTATGGATCGCTCGCTGGTGCTGTCGGAGAACTCAGTGGTCAAGATTGTGGTCGCGCCGCGCAATTCTGCCCCAGAGGTCGTTGTGACAGTAGACGGGGAAGCGATTGCACAAATCGGCGTAGATGATTCGGTGATTATCCGGGCCAGTCAAAAAACCAGTCGGTTTATCCGCCTGCGCGAAAAAGGCTATTTTTTCCGGTCACTTTTAGACCGGCTTGAACCCAAATTGGTGTCGCGCAGCCAACGCGATTCCACCAATTCCTAATACCTGCGGAGTTTTTGTGAATGGCGAATCCATTTGATACCACACAACGTGAGGAAAGAATTTTCTGCGGCAAGGCCAATTGCCCCGGCAGTACGGGCCTCAAATGCTATCGCACGGGTGTACCCATCTGCATGAAATGTGCGGTCAAGACCCCCGTCGGTTATATCAGCAAGGAAGCCGCCAAGGAACAGGCCGACAAATATTTCAATATCGCCAGCTACGACTATATCATCGCCGCTGTGGTGTCATTCGGATCACTGCTTATCAGCGGGGCGATTTTAGTTAATATCCTACCGTTTATCATCTTCATGTTTGTCATTGGCGGGGCGCTAGGCGGCGGGATTTCCGAAATCGTTTGGCGGGCCATCCGTTATAAACGTGGACGCTACACTACTTATGCGGTCGGGTTGGGCATGGTGGCGGCGACCTTATGTTTGATGCTGCTTAGCCCCATTAGCGGGTTGATTTTAGGTGGCGTGGCGACGAGTGTGGCCCTAAGCCGCTTCCGTTTTCAATTACGTATCTAGTTATAAAGATAAGGGCAGAGACGGCTTATGCTGGTTGAACTGCATATCAAAGATTTTGCCATCATCAACGAACTGCATTTGGAATTTGGTGAGGGATTTAACGTCATCACCGGGGAAACCGGCGCGGGTAAATCCATCCTGATAGATGCAGTCAACTTTGTATTGGGGGTGGGCAGCGGCAAAGATTTTATCCGCAGTGGCGCTCAACAAACGACGGTTGAGGCATCTTTTCGTGTTCCAGAAGTATTGCAGAGCCACATTCAGAGCTTACTGGATGAAGAAGCCATCGAATATGATTCACTGGCGGAACTGCATCTTGCCCGTGAATATCGCTCGAATGGACGGAATGTAGCACGGGTGAATGGCAGTGTGTGTAAAGCGACCACCTACCGCGAAATTGGTGACTTGCTGCTAGACATTCATGGGCAAAACGAACACCTCTCGCTGCTGAATCCGCGCCAGCACATCTATTTATTAGATCGCTTTGCCGAGATCGAAAATGATCGTTTGGCATTAACGGCATTGGTGCGTAAATTCCAAGCTGTCCACCGCGAAATGGAAGATTTGCAGCATAACGAGGCCGAACTCGCCCGCCGCATGGACATTTTGCAGTATCAAATAGACGAAATTCAAAATGCCAAGCTGCGTGGCGATGAAGAAAACGAACTGCGCGAAGAAAGCAATCGCCTTGCTAATGCCGAAAAACTGCGCGAGAACGCCCTCGAAATCGAACGCCTTTTGTTTGGTGGCACACGTGGCACGGTTGGCGCGGTTGAACAGGTCAGCTTGACTGCTTTGCTGCTCGAAAAAGCGGTCAAGTTTGATGCTGGCCTACAGGATTTAGCCGAACTCGCCGACAGCATCACCATTCAGGTTGAAGAATTTGCCCAAACGGTGCGCCGCTACGCCGAAAACATTGACTTGTCACCGGGGCGGATTGATGAAGTTGAAATCCGCTTGCAGCAGATTACCACCCTCAAACGCAAATATGGCGGTTCGATTGAGGCCGTCCTTGAATTTGCCGAAAAAGCCAAACGCGAACTCGACAACATCACCCACAGCGAAGAACGGCTGGGAGAATTAGAGATTGAAGCCGATGGCCTGTTGCATCAAATTGGTGTGGCCGCTAGTCGCTTGAGTCAGCGCCGAGAATCCGCCGCAACTCGTTTGAGCGCCGAAATCATGACTGAACTTAAAGACCTGCGGATGGAAGCGGCCCGTTTTGAGGTGGCTGTTGTCCAGCAGGAAATGGTGGATGGCTGCTTCGTAGGCGATCAGCGGTTGGCCTTTGACCTTAACGGCATTGACCACGTGGAATTCATGATTTCGACTAACTTTGGCGAACCGATTATGCCTCTCGCAAAAATCGCCTCTGGGGGTGAAACCGCCCGTGCCATGCTGGCGCTGAAAAATGTCCTGACCAACGCCGACCATACCCCAACACTGATTTTTGACGAAGTGGATCAGGGCATCGGCGGACGTTTGGGCATTGTGATTGGCGAAAAACTGTGGCGCTTAACAGGCAGTCATCAGGTGCTGTGTGTCACCCATCTGGCCCAAGTTGCGAGCTTTGCCGACAGTCATTTTAAGGTCAGCAAACAGGTCAGTGGCAGCCGCACTGTCACCAATATCGAGCAGCTTTACGATTCGGCCCGTGTTGAAGAAATCACCCAGATGTTGGGGTCAGAGACCGAAAGCGCCCGCCTGAATGCCCATGAATTGTTGGGGTTGGCCCGTCAGACCAAACTGACCCAACAAGTACGCCTATTGTGATTATTTTTGCAGGGGGCGGCACGAACTACGCCCCTTGTTACCAATCCTGAAATCCCATGCATATTGAGCATTTGTCCCTCAAGAATTTTCGCAACTACATCCGCCTTGAATTGTCACTCACTCAGGGCGCAGTATTGATTCACGGGGCAAATGCACAGGGTAAAACCAGCCTGCTCGAAGCCATTTATTATCTCGCCACCAGTAGTTCCCCCTATACCAATTCCGACCGCCAGTTGATGAATTGGAACATGGACAGCGAATTTTTGCCGTTCACACAGGTCGGTGCGGATATTATTTTATCCAGTCGCGTCATGAACCATGCCGAGATTATCCTGTTTAAAGATCAAACCCCCGATGGTGGGGAGCGTTTCCGCAAAGAGGTCAAAATCAATGGGGTATCGCGGCGCGGCGCAGATTTATTGGGATTGCTGGCGGTGGTGATGTTTTTGCCACAAGATATGTCGCTGGTCGAAGGGCCACCCGCCGGACGCCGCCGCTATCTGGACATCGCCCTCTGTCAAACCGACAATGCCTATGCTCAAGCCCTTAGCACCTTTGAAAAAGCCCTGACCCAGCGTAATGCCCTACTACGCCGCATCGGAGATGGATTTGCCGCACCCGCCGAACTGGAATATTGGGATGTGCAGATCGCTGATGCTGCCGGGATTTTGATTGCAGGCCGCCAACGTTTTATCCGCGAATTGGAACGCTTGGCCCAACGGGTACATCGAGATTTAAGCGGACGGTTGGAAGATTTGGAACTGGTCTATCAACCCAGTTTTGAACCCACCTTTGAGGGGGATGGTCAGCGGTCATTTAACACGCTCGGCCTCGATTTGCACCGCCAACTCCCGCCGGAAGACATTGTGCCCCAATATCGAGCGGCATTGGTCGCGTCGCGCAGTGATGAAATTGCACGCGGCATGACCCTGATTGGCCCACAACGCGATGAAATGCGGTTTATGGTCAATGGGCGCGATTTGGGAACATATGGCTCACGTGGGCAGACCCGCACCGGGATTTTGGCTCTCAAATTGGCCGAACTCGACTGGATGCACCGCACCTTAAATGAATGGCCTGTACTGCTGTTGGATGAGGTATTTGCCGAATTGGACGCTGACCGCCGCAGTTACCTTCTAGAACGTATCAAAGATGTTAATCAGGTGCTGCTGACAACCACCGAGATTTCGACCCTTGCCCCTGAATTTTTGCGGCAGGCAGCATTGTGGAAAGTACATGATGGTCAAATCACGATTGTGGAAGCAAGGGGCGCTTAGACGGCGTGCCCGCCTGACGGGGATATTGGGCAGGCGTTGGGCGGATTTTTTCCATGACAATCAGATAGTGCGCTTCACCCACCCCCGGCAACTCCACCCGATGATTTGCTATCCCCTTGCCACCTAGCGTTTTGAGGGCATAGGCCGCCTCGTCAATTTCCCGCGCCGCGCTTTCGCCTTTCATCGCCACGCAAATCCCCCCGACTTTACAGAGAGGCAGCAGATATTCCGCCAAAACGGGCAAATGAGCAACTGCACGGGCGACGACGACATCATATTTTTCGCGGTGTGCCCTATGTTGTCCGGCATCCTCAGCGCGGGAAGTCACCACCTGCACATTCGATAATTGCAGCATCTCCACCATATGCGACAAAAAGGCTGTTTTTTTGCCCACCGAGTCCATCAGGGTGAGTCCAATATCCGGGCGGATAATCTTTAAGACAAGGCCGGGAAACCCTGCCCCTGTACCAACATCTATCAGGCGGGCATTTTGCAGAATTTGGATATGCCCCAACAGCGAAATCGAATCGAGGAAATGGCGCGTTTCGACAGCATCCGGGTCGGTGATGGCGGTCAAATTGGCGCGGTTTTCGTTCCAATCGAGCATTTCACGGGCATAAATCGCCAGTTGTTCGCAGATGGCGGGGGATAATTCGACGCCGAATTTTTGGGCGGCATGTTCGGCTAGGCGTTGGGATTGCACGGATATCCTACTTCGAAAATATGGCGAGTGAGCGCTGGATAGATTTCCTAGCGACCTCACCCGCCCGACTATCAATTCACGTTATTTTTTGCGACCAAACTTCGCTTCTAACACTTCCAGCAAAGTTGGCTGGCCGATTTCCTGCAATTCATAGCGCACCCGCAGCATGGGCTTGTTGGCTTCCAAAATCCGGCCCAAGTCAATCGGCGTGCCAACTACGACAATATCCGCATCGGTGCGGTTGATGGTTTCTTCGAGGTCATCGCGTTGGGCGTCACCATAACCCATCGCGGGGAGCAGCGTGCCGATATTGGGATAATGCTCAAACGTCTCGGTGATGCTGCCCACCGTATAAGGACGCGGGTCAACAATCGTGCCTGCGCCAAATTTGTGCGCGGCGACAATCCCCGCCCCATATTTCATTTCGCCATGCGTCAGCGTCGGGCCATCTTCGACTACCAAAACCCGCTTGCCGCGAATCATATCTGAGTTTTCGACAAAAATCGGTGAGGCGGCTTCGATCATAATCGCGTTGGGGTTGAGGGCAAAAATGGATTCGCGAACCTTCGCAATGCCTTCGGGTGAGGCCGTATCCACTTTATTGATAATCACCACATCCGCCGAACGCAAATTGGCTTCACCGGGGTGATAGCTGATTTCATGGCCGGGGCGATGCGGGTCTACCAACACGATATGAATATCCGGCACATAGAAGGGCAGGTCGTTGTTCCCGCCGTCCCACAGCACAATGTCGGCTTCTTTTTCGGCCTCGCGCAAAATTCGCTCGTAGTCCACACCCGCAAACACGACCACGCCGTTATCAATGTGCGGCTCGTATTCTTCGCGTTCTTCGATGGTTACTTGGTGATAATCGAGGTCTTTGTAATCACCAAAACGCTGTACGGCCTGTTTCACTAGATCACCATACGGCATGGGGTGACGCACGGCGGCAACTTTATAGCCAAGATCGCGCAAAGCACGGCTGACAGCACGGGTAGTTTGACTCTTTCCAACACCTGTTCGAACTGCACCAATGCTGACGACAGGCTTGGTGCTTTTGACTTGGGTATCTTTGGTGCCAAGTAGTCGGAAATTGGCTCCGGCAGCCAAGACCAGACTCGCTTTGTGCATCACCACTTCATGCGGGACATCCGAATAGGCAAAAACGACCTCATCTACGTGTAATTTGTGAATAAGGTCAAGCAGTTCCTCTTCGGCATAAATCGGAATACCTTTGGGATAGAGTTTTCCGGCGAGTTCTGGGGGATAAACTCGGCCTTCAATATCGGGAATCTGGGTTGCCGTAAAAGCGACCACTTCGTATTGGTCGTTGTCACGGAACACAAGATTAAAATTATGAAAGTCGCGTCCGGCGGCTCCCATAATCAACACTTTGGTTTTACTCATGGGGATATTGGCTCCTAAAAATTTGAAACTCAATGAGGCGCGTTCAGCGAACGTTGAACACGACGTGCAGCAATCGCCACAAGGCCAATGCTGAGAACGTACAAACCTAATAGGGGCGCGGTCACAAGGAGCATGTTAAAGGGATCAACTGTGGGGGTGATCAACGCAGCAATCACCGTGATCATGACTACAGCAAAGCGCCAATTGCGGATTAACGCTTTCGGCCCAATGAGTCCTAATCGCGCCAACACAAACATGAACACCGGCATCTCAAAAGCGACACCAATCCAAAACAGTAACGAGGTCAAAAACTTGAAATATTCTTGGGCAAACCATTGATCTTGAAAAACATCATCTTGAAAAGTCTGTAGAAATTCAAAGGCCGCCGGGGCCATAATAAACCATGCAAACGAGACCCCCAATAGGAAAAATCCTGTCGTGGCCGGAATGGCTAACAGCACCCATTTGCGTTCTTTTTGGGTCAAGCCGGGGACGATGAACAAAAACAACTGATACGTAATATAGGGAACAGCCATAATGGCCCCACTCATCAAGGCTACCCGGAAATACATCACAACTGCGCCGGTAGGGCTGGGGTTAATCAGTTTGTTCTCATAGGGGCTGGACAAATACTTGATGATATCGCCCGTAAATACTGCCGATATGATAATCCCAACGACCAGCGCGATAATCGAGTGCAGCAATCGGGATCGGAGTTCTTCCAGATGCTCGAAAAAACCCATCGTGCCGGACGCAGATTCTTCTGGCGCGGGGGCAGGGCCAATCATCGGAGCTGGATTAGGCGAAGTGGTGGTCAATGGTTGTTTCACAGTTCCCCTCAATCTGAACTGGGTGTTGCTTCAGTTGGAGAATCGGGTTGGATACCGTACCATTCATCGGTAATTGACCCCAACACGCCGTTGATAAAACGGGGCGATCCTTCTGCTCCAAACAACTTCGCAATTTCGACTGCTTCATTGATGACCACTTTAACGGGCAATTTTTTGTCTTGGGTCAATTCATGGATGGCGATGCGCAGAATATTGCGATCAATAATGGCGATTTGATCTAGCGGCCATTCTGGGGCGTGTTGGGCGATCACTTGGTCAAGATTGTCGCGATGTTTCAAGACCCCCGTCACCAAAACGTGCATCATCTGATAGGTTTCAACTGTCAAGGTAAGTTCGGGGTCTTTCAGTACCAAGCTGGCATCATCCCAATCGTCGTCCTCATCCTCATCTACATCCTCAGAATCAACATTGGATGAGATGTGCAAGGCCATATACGCCGTAATCCGGGCATCATCACCCGGAATGGGCATGTTGGCATAGGATTCCAAAACGCTAATGGGGGTATGGCTGGTACTATCAATTTCATATAGGGCCAATAACGCAAGACTGCGAGCCAAATGGCGAAGGTCAATGTTGGGTGGTGTTGTCATAATATCACTGGAGCTACTTCTCAAACACCACGTCCTCGATGTGGACGTTGACAGCTAAAACCTTCATGCCGATATATTCCTTTATGGTACGGGCGACCTCTTCTTGGACACGTCGGCTAGTATCATAAAGCCCATGCGACGCTTTGGCAACGATGTAGACATCCACACGCACACCTTCTGGTTCAACATTTAGGCGCACGCCGCTTTCGTCGGTGGAAAGCCGCAGCCAACTTGAGCCGCCGGGGACACCGCTTAACTGTGCTACCCCATCTACGTTCAGGGTGGCAATGCGTACTACCGTTACCAAGACACTCGGCACAACCGTTACCGTATCATTCGGATTCTGAAGGGTCGCCATGTTCCAATGCAAGCCAATCTATACTATGTGTTCAACCTTAATTGTCCTAAATTGTACAACTAAAGTCTAGCCCATGACCAGACCGCCGTCTACCGAAAGCACCTGCCCAGTGATATAGGCCGCTTCATCGGAGGCCAAGAACGCCACCGCAAAGGCTACTTCGTCAATCGAACCCCAGCGTTTCAGCGGAATGGCATTGTTCAATTGGTCAGTCAGGTCTTTGGGCAAACTGGAGGTCAAATCGGTCAGCACAAAACCGGGAGCAACCGCGTTCACGGTGATATTCCGGTCGGCGATTTCACGAGCGAGGGCTTTGGTTAGGCCAATCAACCCGGCTTTACTGGCGCTGTAATTGGTTTGTCCGGCCTGCCCCGCGATACCGCTGACGCTGGTGATATTGATGATGCGGCCATAACGCGCTTTCATCATGGGGCGAGAAACCAATTTGCACATATTCCATGCGCTTTTCAGATTGGTATCCAATACTTCGTCCCAATCTTCTTCTTTCATCCGCATAATCAGATTATCGCGGGTCGTGCCAGCGTTGTTGACCAAAATATCTACTTTTTCGAAGGCCTCTACCGCCGCTTTGACTAACGCCGTAGCATCTTCCATCACCGCAACATTGGCTTTCACTGCCAGACCATTACCGCCACCCGCCTCAATGGTGTGCACTACTTCATTTGCGGCATCGGCGTTTTGGTTATAATTGACCACAATCGTCGCGCCACGTTTGGCAAGTTCCAGCGCAATCCCGCGCCCAATGCCCCGACTTGCTCCGGTCACAATGGCAACTTTTCCGTCTAGCTGTCCCATGTCAAAAATGCTCCTGAGAGGTGGTGTGATTTAATTGCATGGTAGATAATATCGGACGAGGGCAGGGTGTCAAGATTAACCTGCGCGAGTAAAAAAGGGAATCGGCGTGAAAACTCGGTCTAAAATCATCGTCCTGTTGTTCATTCTTCCACTTTTGGTGTTATCGGCCTGCCAAAACAACGGCGACGACACTGCGCCATTGGTGGTTGTGGCAACCTCCGCTGCCCCGGATGCAGGTTTTTATACCTATCGGCATGAAAGTGGCGTATTCAGCATCCGCATCCCGCCGAACTGGGTTGCCGATAATTTACCTGACCCAAATGGGGTGCGTGTCCAGTTTTCCAATCTGGAAGGGACGGAAAGTATCGTACGCCTGACGGTGTATCTGGTCAATACAGGTACGCCCATGACCCGCGAAGGTTTTTTGAATGCCGCCGCCGCCTATCAGCCCCCCGAAGACTTTGCTAAATTGGGCTGGCAGTTGATTGAAGACCCGATTGACCAATCCGATGGTAGCCGCCGTCTGGTTGGCGTGCGGAATTATCCCACCATCGGCCCGCGTGCCATGAATATTTTCCTACAGGGCAATGGCAGTTATTTTTCAGCCCTCGAAGCGGATGTCACCAATGCGGATACCAGCCTCATCAGTACCCTTGCCGCCGTCGTCAATACCTATCGGGTCAACAGCAGCGTGGCTCTGCAAATCGGCGAAGTGACAGGCGTGACCTCATTTACTGGGGTGATTGGCTTCGACAGCTATACATCATGGTCGGACAGTGATGGTGGGTTTAATATCACTGGTCGGGTGGTCAATAACGCCGATTATTCGGTGGAGGCAGTGCGCTTAACAGGCTATTTGTATGATTCACGCAGCAATCAACTGACAGAAAAATCCACCATTTTGACCACCGATATTCTAGCCCCCGGTGAAGGTGCGCCCTTCCGTCTGCGTTTTGATGGAGGCCGTCCCTCGACTGTCGTTCGCTATGAGCTACATGCCGCTGCCCGTGCCGCTGAAGATATTGTCCTGCGTAATTTTTATGGCAAGAATAACTTCACGGTGCAAAGCAATGACCCGTTCTATAACGAAAGCGGCTTTTTGGTCGTCAGCGGTCAGCTTTCCAACAATGGGTCGCGGTTGGTGAAGCTGATTAAGGTCGTCGTCAGCATTTTCGACGATCAAAATAATATTGTATCCACTGAGACCGTCTTTATTGATAAAGATCAACTGCTCCCCGGCGAGGCAGGCAGCTATGAAGTAGTCATGTATGATGTGGGTGGCCCCGCAATACGCTACGAATTAAATATCATAGGGACAGCGGAATAAGGGAGTTTGAAATTGAACACTGCGACCCTCTATAAACACATTATTTTGAACGAAGCAGGTGTGCCAATTGTCGAAGGCACAACTACCAAAGTCATCGAAATTGTGTTGGATGTTAAAGCCTATGGATGGAGTCCTGAAGAAATCCATTTTCAGCATCCCTACCTGTCACTAGGTCAAATCCATTCCGCCTTAGCCTACTATTGGGATCACCAAGAGGAATTAGAAGCCGATATTAAAAGGCGTTTGTTGCGGATTGAAGAAATTCGTAAAGAACTTAAACCTGTTCCCTTAGTGGAGAAATTGGGAGCAAACGGATTGATTTGATATGGGAATATTCCCTGCAATAATCGTTGCATCTGTCTGCTCGTATTGGGGTTGGATATTTGTTTCCAAGTCAAAATCACTCGCCCGCCAATATGACATTTCAAAGAAAAGGCTAGTAGCTAGTGGCTATCTGCTGATTTTGGGTGCATTCTGCCTTTTTATATATGTTTTGAATGCTGTAGTCCTACATCTAAGATTTCTTGACATAAGCCTCATAGTAGGAGTGCTCATTGAGATGCTTGCTATTGTCAATTTGATTTCAGGTAGGCTGTATCGAACCTAACTATTTCCCCGTCGTGATTTCTCGAAGACGATTTAACTGAGTTTGCAATAATATGGATGGCCCATAATATTCCAACGTGACAACCTGCAAATTGGGACAGCGTTCCAGCGTGAAATGCAGCAACTCATAATCGGCATCGGCGAGGGGGTGGTGCAAATCGCGCAGTCGCCCTCGATACATTCCCGGCCCACTCACATGCAACTCAATCACATGCTCTAGGGGTAATTGGCAGATATAGTCGTTCGCCAATTCCCCACGCATCGCCGCCGATACCCGCGCATGGCCTAAATCCAACAATAAATGGCATCCGGTCTGGTGAATCACATCATGGATAAAAGGTGGGTCAACCAGATAATCATGCCCGGTGCGGCGATGATAGGCTTGATTTTCGACAGCGACAGGAATTGAAAGGGCCGCCTGCAAGCATTGGATATTCTGAATGGCCTGTCGGGTAGCGTGGCGACGGGTCACAATGGGGACGGGGATGCCGGCTTTTTTCCAAAGTCGAAATATCCGAGTAGGTGGCACATCCAGATGAAACGACACGAACGGCGGGTGGGTCTGGTCTATCAATTGTTGAATGGAAGCAAGCTCGGACTGAATGGAGCGCCCAATCAAGGGGGTATGCAGATGCAGCAAAATAGGGGAATGCTTGGCCCGGTCAAACATCCGGTCAAGCCCAATCCAAGGGCCGACCTTTAGATAATCCACTTCGACCTGACCTGCCGCCATTAAATCTAATAGCAGGTCAGAGCCATCGGCGGCAAGGGCCATCTTATTTGTGGGTATCTTGATAGCCTTCGCCAAGCGGAGTCGCCAGCATTGCGCCCGTGAAGCCTGCAAATATCGCCGCGTGCAGCAGCGTCAACGGCAAACACATCCACAGCCAGACGGATGTCGCGCTGTCGCTGAGGACAAGGCCGAAAATGACGATTCCAAAACACACAAAACTGATGACAATCAGAATCGTGCCTGACAGTAAGGGCCAGCCGCGCCGGGTTGCCAATGCTGTGGAGAGGCGCATGATAAAACGGCTGATGCGCGGTGAGGAGTCAACTCTTCGCATAAATTCGGACATTTTTTAGGACTCCAATTCAATAATAATCAGCGCAATCATAACGCAGACTGACAGGCACGCCAACGAGATTGAACAACTAGATATTAAAGCGGATGTTCAGAATATCGCCGTCGTGGACGATATACTCTTTGCCTTCCAGCCGGAATTTGCCTTTGGCCTTGATTTCGTTTGTCCCGCCTAACGTCACCAGATCATCATAGGTAAAGACTTCGGCCCGAATGAAACCGCGCTGCAAATCGCTGTGAATCGCACCTGCCGCTTCGGGGGCAGTCGCACCCTTATCCACACTCCACGCCCGCACTTCATCTGGCCCAACCGTGAAGAAAGTCATGATGTGCATCAACTCATAAGAAGCCTGAATGGCACGCGCTGCACCGGATTCGGTGATGCCATATTCTTCCATAAACATCACCCGATCTTCAGCAGGCAGTTGAGCGATTTCGGCTTCAATCTTGCCTTGCAATCCCAAAAGTACGCTGTTTTTATGCGGATAGGTAATCAATTCGGCAGGGTTGCGCGGCTTATCGCCAAAATTTAGCACGATCACCACTGGTTTGAGCGAGAGCAGACCATAGCCCCGCAACGGTTTCATCTCGTGTTCAGTCAAATCTAAATCACGCAGGGGTTTTTCGGTTTCAAGATGTTCTTTGAGGCGGGTCAGCAGTTCAATTTCTTCGGTAATGGCCCGCTTATCACCTGTTTTGCCTTTTTTCAAATCTTCGTTGAGGCGTTCTAGGCGGCGTTCGACGGTAATCAGGTCAGACAGCAAAAATTCGGCGTCCACAATTTCCAAATCGCGGGCCGGGTCAATCGTTTCATAGGGATGCGGCACCGTATTATCTTCAAAAACACGAATGACATGAATCAGGCCGTCCAAATTCGACAGTGCATTCCGCAACTGCCCCGACATGCCCTCGTTGCCAATCCCTTTATCCACGCCTGCCACATCGTTATAGACGACCGTTGCATAGGTGGTCTTTTTGGGGTTAAACATGCTGCTAAGTTTGTCCACCCGTGCATCCGGCACATTGACGACCGCCGTATGAACTTCCAATTTACCACTCGATACGGCGCTGGTTTCCAGATTGCTGCCCGTCAGCGCATTAAATACGGTTGTTTTGCCACTGTTTGGCAGGCCAATAATGCCCAGTTTCATGAAGCGTTGCCCTTCCTAAATAATTCTGTCATGCCGAAGCGCCGCAACTATAATGGGAGAACCGATTTCCGTCAATTGTAGCCCTCGTTAAAACTTTTCTTACAACTAGCACACACTTATAAAAACTTTTGATGGGAAACTGAGGAAACAAAAAGACGTTTGGGAGAAAGGCAATATTTCATGAACCGACGCCAGTTTTTGCAGACCTTTGGGCTGGCGACCACCGCTGCATTACAGACCAGCACTCTCCATCGTGCATTGGCATCGCTGCCCCCCGGCGCATTTGCCCCAGCCAATCTGATTGACCGCGATCCCATCGCCCATGTCATTTCCCGCCTGACATTTGGCGTCACCCCCGATTTGTATCAGCATGTTCAAACGATTGGTTCACAGGCGTTTATTGAAGAACAACTTGCTTTTGAAACGTTGGCTGACCCGGATATTACGACCCATCTCAACCCGTATGCTGAAGTATTGGGCAAAAACGCCGGGGTACTGCTCAAAGAAAGTGAGGGCATGGCACAGGTAGCAGGTCAGGCCCTATTAGGCGGCACAACCGTTCGGGCTATGTATTCCCAACGCCAACTATATGAGCGCATGGTGCATTTTTTCTCCGATCATTTCAGCATCTACGTATCCAGCGCCCCGTTGACCTTCATGAAAGTGGATGATGATCGTGATGTGGCACGGGCTTATGCGATGGGCACATTCCGTGCGATTCTCGGCGCATCGGCCCACAGTCCCGCCATGCTCGATTATCTGGACAATGCCACAAGTGCCAAAGACGCCCCCAATGAAAACTATGCCCGTGAATTGATGGAACTGCACACCCTCAGCGTTGATGGTGGCTATACCGAAACCGATGTCAAAGAAGTGGCACGGTGTTTTACGGGGTGGTCTATGACAAGGCCGCGTGACAGCGAAGATGGCCTGCTGAAATACCTGTATCGCCCGCGACTGCACGATGATGGCGCAAAGACCGTCTTGGGAACGACTATTCCGGCAGGGGGTGGCGAACGTGACGGAGAGCAAGTGCTTGATTTACTGGCAAGCCACTCTTCCACCGCTGAGTTTATCAGTTACAAATTGGTGCGGCGTTTTGTCTCCGATTTTCCACCCGACGCCCTTGTCCAAGCCTGCGCCGAAGTGTTTATGCAAACCGGAGGCGATATTCGGGCCGTCCTACGTACTATCTTCAATTCGGAGGATTTTTGGAACGCGCCGCCCAAATTTAAACAACCTTACGAATACACGATCAGTTTGCTGCGGGCTTTCGATACCATCATCCTCGACGGCAACCGCTTCTTGCGTAACATGCGAAATTCGTTAGACGGGATGGGTCAAATTCCGTTCCACTGGCCTGCCCCGAATGGCTTCCCGGATGTGCAAGGGGCTTGGGCAGATAACCTGTTGCCACGTTGGAACATGGCAACCGCCATCGTTGGCAATCAACTGCGTGGGGCACAAACGAATACCGAGCCATTCCTGAATCTATTGGAATCGCGCGGCGTGACCCTAGACCCCGAAGCCGTGTTTGCATTTTTGGCCCAATACTTGTTGGGTCGCCCATTGACCACCGATGAAAATGGCATCCTGATGGATTTTGTGAACTCGGTTGCCGACACCCCCGAATCGCAAATTATGAATGGCATTGGGTTGCTGCTGGCATCCCCGGCCTTCCAATATCGCTAGAGGAGACCCATCATGACCTGCTCACATTGCAAGACCCTCTCCCGTCGGGAAATGCTGCAGAACAGCGCGGCGCTGGCGACGCTTGGCACGGCTCATGCGGCCTTACCTGCGTGGATGCCACGTTTGGCTTTTTCGCCCAAACATCAAGCCCCGCGTGGTGATGTATTGGTTTCGATTTTTCTGCGCGGCGGTGCGGATGCCCTCAATATGATTGTGCCACACGGCGAAGATGCCTATTACACGGCCCGCCCTCAACTGGCTATCCCACGTCCCGATGCCTCTGGTGGCGACCCCAAGGCGCTAGATTTGGATGGGTTTTTCGGGATTCATCCGGCTCTATCACCCCTCCTACCGATTTTTCAGGGGGGTCAATTGACCGCTGTCCACGCGACCGGATCACCCCATGACAGTCGTTCGCACTTTGAAGCGATGAGTTTTATGGAACGCGGCACCCCCGGCGAACAAGGCATGACAACGGGCTGGATAGGTCGTCACTTGGGAACACTGGACACTGGCAACGGTTCACCGATTCGGGCAGTGGGATGGGGCACAGCCGTCCAAGCCGCCCTGCGTGGCCCGATTTCACCCGTCGCCATCAAGTCCATCGTAGATTATCACCTCGGTGGGGATGAAAAAGCGGCAGCGGCTATGCTGAACTCCCTCAATTCACTCTATGCCCTCGACAGCGAATCACTCCATGCCTCGGCGGAAGCCACCAAATCGGCGATTGAAGTGGTCGCCAGCATTAACTACGCCAGCTATATCCCGCAAAATGGCACAACCTATCCCGAAACCGATTTCACAATGGCCCTGCGCCAAACGGCTGCCCTCATCCGGGCCGATGTCGGCTTGGAGGCGGCCTGTATTGATCTGGGTGGATGGGATACTCATGTGAATCAAGGCGGCGCGGAAGGCACACAGGCCCAATTGATGACCCAATTATCGGAGGGATTGGCGGCGTTTCATGCCGATCTAGGCCCGGATATGCAAAAGGTGTCCGTCGTCGTCATGTCGGAATTTGGTCGGCGGGTCGAAGAAAACGGCGGCATCGGAACCGATCATGGTCACGGCGGCGCGATGCTGCTGATGAGTGGCAATCTGAACAAAGGCCCAGTCGTTGCCAATTGGCCCGGTCTCGCCCCCGACGTGTTGGATCGTGGTGAAGATTTAGCCATCACGATTGATTACCGCGACATTCTCAGTGAATTGCTGACCTCGCGCTTGAATAACCCGCTGATTAATGAAATCTTCCCAGATTTCACCACCAATAGTCTCGGTTTATTCAGCGTCTAACCCCGTCAATTTGCCTCACACTCACACTAACACAATGGCAGTAGGGTAAAATCCTGCTGCCATTATTTTTTGTACAAGGAGCTTATGTCATGGAAGTATGGGAAGCGATTCGCAAAAAACGGGCGGTGCGGGTGTTCAAAAATGAACCGCTGTCCGATGAAGCCGTCACGCGCATTTTGGACGCAGGCCGACGTTCACAGAGCAGCAAAAATAGCCAACCATGGGACTTTATAGCCATTCGTGACCGCGATCAACTCCAAGAAGTGTCTAAATTAGGCAATTGGACGGGCCATGTCGCAGGCGCGGCGTTGTGTGTGGCGATTGTCGTTCCCGCCCCGCAGTCGGGTCAGGATGTGGAATGGAAACAAATGTTTGATGCGGGTCAAGCCGCGTCGTATATGCAATTAGCAGCACTGGAAATCGGGGTTGGTTCGTGTCTCGGCACAGTCTATCAATATGACGAGGCGCGGCAGGTACTCGGTTATCCCGAAGATAAAACCGTCCGGATTGTGATTTCGTTTGGCTACCCCGCCGAACAGCCCGAATCTCCCGCCAAAAAGGGTGGACGACGACGCCTAGAAGAAGTTGTTCATTGGGATAGATGGTAATTATTCCCAAATCTGCTCGTCATCTGCGGTGTGGGCCGTTATCATCACCTGCCAATCATTCAGAGGGGGAATTATGGCAGAACGTACCGCACGATTAGCACTTGAAGATGGCAGTATTCTGACGGGCATCGGCTTTGGGGCTGAGGGCACACAGGTTGGCGAGGTGGTTTTTAACACCAGCCTGACCGGTTATCAGGAGATTTTGACCGACCCCAGCTATGCCGGACAAATGGTGGTGATGACCGCCACCCAAATTGGCAACACGGGCATCAATTTGGAAGATGACGAGTCGCAGCGTATTTTTTTGCATGGTTTTATCATCCGCGAACTCAGCCCGGTTATTTCCAATTGGCGTGCCACTAAAACATTGGATGTGTGGCTGGCGGAACAGGGCATCATCGGTATCAGCGAAATTGATACCCGTGCCCTAACACGCCGCCTGCGCGACAACGGCAGTCAAAAAGGGGTGCTTTCGACTGAAGCCCATTTTTCCGACGACGATCTGGTGGCCCAAGCGCGGGCATGGTCGGGTTTGGATGGGATTGATTTGGTGCAGGCCGTCAGTTGTGATGAGCCGTATCATTGGACGGATGCCACCGATGCGGCATGGGAATTTAAATCAACCGCCCCATCCGCCGAAAAACTACATGTGGTCGCTTATGATTTCGGCCTCAAACGCAATATCCTGCGCCGCCTTGCCGCCAATGGCTGTCAGGTAACGGTTGTCCCGGCTAAAACCACCGCCGCCGAAACACTGGCCCTGAAACCCGATGGTGTTTTATTAAGCAATGGCCCCGGCGATCCATCCGCCCTGCCCTATGCCGTCGAAGCAACCCAAGCATTATTAGGCCAAGTACCCGTCTTTGGTATCTGCTTGGGGCATCAAATTTTGGGGCAGGCATTGGGTGGCAAGACCTATCGGCTGAAATTTGGGCATCATGGCGGCAATCAACCCGTGCGTTATACCCCCACCGGGCGGGTGGAAATCAGCGCCCACAATCACAATTTCGCGGTTGACCCTGCCAGCCTGCCTGTTGAGGTCGAAGTTACCCATATCAATTTAAACGATGATTGCTGCGAGGGTTTGCGGCATACCACTCTCCCTGCCCTGAGCATCCAATATCATCCTGAAGCCGCCCCCGGCCCCCATGATGCCGACCCGCTGTTTGATGAATTTGTCCAACTCATGCACACCCATAAGAAATAGGCCCATGCCCAAACGAACCGATATTGAAACCATTCTCGTCATTGGCGCTGGCCCGATTGTGATTGGGCAGGCCGCCGAATTTGATTACAGCGGTACTCAAGCCGTCCGCGCTCTCAAAAAAGAAGGCTATCGCGTGGTTTTGGTCAACAGCAACCCCGCCACCATTATGACCGACCCCGAACTAGCTGACGCGACTTATATCGAGCCGCTGACGCCGGATGTGGTAGAAATGATTATCGCCCAAGAACGCCCCGATGCGATTTTGCCCACTGTCGGCGGTCAAACAGCCCTAAATATGGCGCTGGCATTGGCGGAACAGGGCATCCTCGAAAAATACGGCGTTGAATTGATTGGCGCGAACATCAACGCGATTCAATTGGCTGAAGACCGCCTGCTGTTTCAAAAAGCCATGATTGAGGTCGGCCTTGAAGTACCAAAGGGTGGCATCGCCCGTACCATTACCGAAGCCCAAGCCGTTGCCGCTGAAATCAACCGCTACCCCATTCTGATTCGCCCTTCATTTACATTGGGTGGCAGTGGGGGCAGCATCGCCTATGACCCCGCTGATTTTGCTAAAAAAGCTGAGTTTGGCCTGCGCGAAAGCCCCGTCCATACTGTGCTAGTTGAAGAAAGCGTGGTCGGGTGGAAGGAATTTGAACTGGAGGTCATGCGCGACCGGGCCAATAATTTTGTGGTCATTTGCTCCATCGAAAATTTTGACCCGATGGGCGTGCATACGGGCGATTCGATCACTGTCGCACCTGCCATGACCCTGACCGACCGCGAATATCAACGCCTGCGTGATATGGCGCGGGTCGTCATGCAGACCGTCGGTGTGGAAACAGGCGGTTCAAATGTGCAATTCGCGGTCAATCCTGATGATGGGCGGGTGCTAATTATCGAAATGAACCCGCGTGTCAGTCGTTCATCGGCCCTTGCCAGCAAAGCGACGGGTTTCCCGATTGCCAAAATCGCGGCATTGCTGTCAGTGGGGTATCGGCTGGATGAGCTACAAAATGACATCACTCGCACCACCGTTGCGGCCTTTGAACCGAGTATTGATTATGTGGTGACTAAAATTCCCCGCTGGGCCTTCGAAAAATTCCCCGGCGTAGACCCCACCCTCGGCCCTCAGATGAAATCGGTCGGGGAGGTCATGGCGATGGGGCGCACCTTCAAAGAATCGCTGCTCAAAGGGCTGCAATCACTGGAATTGTCGCGCCCACCCTATCCCACCCCGCAAAATTCGGTTTGGGATGGCAAAATCGAAAGCCTTGCCATTCCCCGCGCCGAGCGCATTTGGGCTATTTGGGAAGCTCTCCGCGTTGGACATACCCCCAATGAAATTAACGAGGCAACGGGCATAGATGTCTGGTTCTTGGCTCAAATGGCAGAAATCGTGTGGCTAGAAAATGAAATAAGCGGGTTTCATCATTTGGAAGACCTGCCAGCAGCATTACTCCGAAAAGCCAAACGCATGGGTTTTGGGGATGCCCATATCGGTTGGTTGCTATCTACCAATGCCCTAAAAGTGCGCGAAAAACGACATACAGCACGGCTTTTCCCCACATTTCATATGGTGGACACCTGCGCCGCCGAATTTGAATCGTATACGCCCTATCTATATAGCAGCTATGAATCGGAAAGCGAATTCCCGCCTTCTGCCAACGAAAAAGTGATCATTTTGGGTGGGGGGCCAAATCGTATCGGGCAGGGCATCGAGTTTGATTATTGCTGTGTTCATGCAGTCATGGCCTTACGGGAAGCCGGCTATGAGGCGGTGATGATTAACTGCAACCCCGAAACGGTCAGCACCGACTACGACATCCCCAATCGTCTCTATTTTGAGCCGCTGACGTTGGAACACACCCTGAATATCATCGAACGCGAGCAACCACTCAAGGGCGTCATTGTGCAATTTGGTGGGCAGACCCCCTTGAATTTGGTCGGGCGCTTGACGGCGGCGGGTGTTCCGATTTTGGGCACATCCTCCGACGCGATTGACCTTGCCGAAGACCGCGAACGTTTTGCTGCCCTGCTGCGTGAACTCGAGATTCCCAGTCCGGCCTATGGTATGGCGACATCGCTAGAAGACGCCCGTGAAGTAGCGGAAAAAGTTGAGTATCCGGTGATGGTACGCCCCTCGTATGTGTTAGGTGGACGGGCAATGGCGATTGTCTACAGCGCGGATGAATTAGAGGGCTACGTCAAAACTGCCCTCGAAGCCTCATCCGGTCGGGCCATGTTGATTGACCACTATCTTGAGGATTCGTATGAGGTGGATGTGGACGCAGTAGCTGATGGCGAGCGCGTCGTCATCGGCGGTATTATGCAGCATATCGAGGAGGCGGGTGTCCACAGTGGTGATTCGGCCTGTGTTTTGCCGCCTTATAAAATCTCATCTTATCACCTCTCGATTATCCGCGAATATACCGAACGGCTTGGTTTGGCATTGGGGGTTCGCGGCCTGATGAATGTGCAATACGCCATCAAGGAAGATGTGGTCTATGTGCTGGAGGTCAATCCACGCGCCAGCCGCACCACGCCCTATGTCAGCAAAGCAACGGGTGTGCCCCTTGCCAAAATCGCCACCCAAGTCATTCTCGGCAGGAAATTAGCTGAGATTGGGCTAACGGAAGAACCGACGGTGCGCGGCTTTTTTGTCAAAGAGGCCGTCCTGCCCTTTAAGAAATTCTGGGGAGTGGATGCGCTGTTGGGGCCAGAAATGCGAAGTACAGGCGAAGTGATGGGCCATGCCTCCCATTTCGGACACGCTTTCGCCAAAGCTGAAATGGCAGCGGGCGATCGTCTGCCGCTAAGTGGTACAGTAGCAATGAGCCTGAACGATTTTGATAAGAGTGCTGGCCTAAAATTGGCCCGTGACCTGCATCGCATGGGTTTTCGCATTTTGGCAACCAAAGGCACAGCGGCCTTTTTTGAACGGGCAGGTGTACCCGTCAAGACCATCAACAAAGTGACCGAGGGTAGCCCTCACGCCGCTGACTACATTCAAGCGGGGGAAATTGATCTGGTCATCAATACGCCGCTTGGCTCAACCGCCCACAGCGACGGGGCTTTGATCCGAACAACCGCCATTCGTTATGGTGTGCCTTTAATGACGACGCTCAGTGCCGCCCAAGCCGCCGTGCAAGGGATTCGGGCCTTACGGGACAAGTCATTAAAATCGCGCAGTTTGCAAGAGCATTATCGGAGTTTATAGGGTATAGCAGTTTGCAGGCATAAATTGGCCTACCTTCAAGCTAAATTCAGCCCGGCGGCTTTTGCCCCGCGTGCCAATCTCAACCAATTCTCAATAGTTTCCATAGGGGGGCCAGCAAATCGGCATCCCCTATGGTTTGCTGCAATTCATCTAACCAGCGACCCACCTCGGCAACAAGGCCAGCCCCTTGATAATTTTGCAGTGCCCGTTCAAGGTTTTTCTGGCTTTGCGGTATATAGCTTTCGCGCTGTGTCTCATTCACAATCGCCAAGCCTACCAACGCCGTCGCCTTGATATAACCTACTCGAACATAGGTAGGGGAAGATTTCAACAAGTCATCAGCGGCGGTTACGGCCTCTTGAAAAGCACTTTCCGCCCCCCACACATCGCCCATTTTCATCAAAATCAACCCCTGCGTCATCATCCCCATCGGACGGTGAATCGCAGTGGCATAGGCCGGACTGGTTTCGATGGTTTCTAGGGCTTCCTTCAATCGCCCCAATTTGAGATAGGCCAGCGCCAGATGGGTCAAAATCGGCTGCAAATCCAGATTGCTTTGAATCTCCCGTGCGACTTCCGCCGCCGCCATGAGTTGAGTAACGGCAGTGTGGGGGTCGCCCGTCGCCAATGCCACGCGACCTAGCTGCCACCGCGCCAATCGTTCCGCTGACCATGCGCCAATCCGTGTGGCGATTTCGAGAGCCTGTGCGCCAAGGTCAAATGCTTTGGCGGTATCTCCCGCGTCAATCTCTAAACTACATAGCCGTGACAATCGCTGACATTGGTTGCCCCAATCGCCCGATTTTGTCGCAATCTCCATTGACTGGGCAAGGTGTTGTTCGGCGGCGACATAATGGCCCAATTCGGTGTGAATGAGTCCCAAAAGGCTATGGCTGTTGCCGATGCCGTTTAAATCTTGGGCACTTTCGGCAAGGTGTAGGGCTTGTTCGGTCTGCGCGAGTGCATCCGCATAACGGCCCTGATTGCGTGCAATATAGCCCAACATCATCAGACATCGGCTTTGCAACAGCGGGTGTTTTTCTGCTAGATGAAACGCCTGCTGTACCCGTTCTAGTGCTGATTCATCATCCCCCATCTGGTGATAGATCAAGCCCAAGCCCAACAGGGCCGTGCCTTCAGCCTCGACATCTTGTTCATCGGAAGCCGCCAATGCCTGCAAATAACAATCTACCGCCTCGTTATAGCGCCCTTGATTGCGATAGACATCACCTAGGCCGACCAGCGACAAACGTACCCGTGCGGTATCACCTGCCGCCGCCGCCAAGATCATGACCCGTCCAAAGCAGTCTACCGCCTCTTGAAATTGACCAGCGGCTTGATAGGCACGGGCCAATCCGAATAAATTCATGTATTCCATGCGGGCATCACCCAATTTGCCAACCACCCGCTGGCGTAGATGAATGACGCGCTGACCATGCCCCCACAATAGCATTACATCAAAGCCGCGTTCACCAATTTGTTGTAGGGCCGTTTCAGCATCACCAGCTTTTAGATAATGCTCAAAAGCGGATAACTGCGGTTCAAGATCTTGCACCCCCCGCCAAAAATCGGGCGCGATTCGCATTTGTTCATAATAGGCTGCGGCTCGTCGTTCGAGTATCTGTCGGCTACTGGAGCCACGTTCCTCCAATTGAGCATAGGCGTAATCGGCATCAATCGGGTGTAGGGAAATCAAACCGCTGTTTCGGTCAATCGTTACCATGCGGGTGCGGGTTAGGCGCTGCAATACCTCACGTCCGGCAATATCTGGCAAGATGGGTCGCAGCAAAAATTCAATCGCCTCGGCCCGAACTGGACGCCGATAGACTGCAAGGGCTTTGAGTACCCATTGGGCTGGAACATCTAACCGCCGATAACCCATTTGAATCATGTCTTGCACGTCGCGCCACTTGCCAAATTCAGCCAATACGCGATCAAGGCGGGCCAAGCGGTCATCTTCCAAAATACCGACCAGCACTTCTAATGCACGCGGCACACCATGCACTTTTTGAACCGCCTGTCGCAATAAATCATCGGAGGCATCACGCAGACCGCAGGTACCGCCGGGGTCAAGATCGCGCAGCAGTTGTATACCTTCGGTTTCCGATAGGCCTTTTTCCAAAACTACCACCCGATTGAGATGACGCACATCACGCGGAAAGGCCAATTCAATTTGGGAGGTGAGCAGAAATCGGATGTGGCTGGTTTGGCGCAGGGTTTGAAATATGAATTGACCTAATTCCGGGTCAGTTAAATTACCCTCATCATCCATCAGGTCTTCTAGGTTATCCAGAAAAACGAACACCGGACGGGTATGCCGGTTTTCATGTAGAGGGGAGTCACCGAGCAATGGCTTGCCAACTAGCATCATCTGGTCGAAAACGCGCTGTCCGCTGGCAGCACTGAGATAGAGGATACCGGACACATGCTCAATCGCAGATTGGCCTGCTTCAATCTCATGCAAGACATGGCTCACCAATGCCGTTTTGCCAATTCCACTGCGCCCAATCACCGTAATCATGCGCGTCGTGGAATCCGCCAACATCGCACGCAGGGTATCTAGTTCAGCTTCCCGCCCCACAAATGGACGACCGATACTGATGGGACGCTGCCCAACGATTAAAGGCGATGCTGAAGGGGTAGAGTTGATGGTTTCTGGGGGGGTATCAAAGCGCCGATTTTGTACCCGCGCTTGGTGAAACTGCTTGTGTAGCTCGTCGCGCACATCCGGCGGAAAATCCACACTCGTCAAAAAATCTTCGAATTTTTTCAGGCGGGGGAAATGATCGCCGGCCACCCAGCGTTTTAGCGTATCTACCCAAACATTAAACCGCCGATTTTGTTCCCATGCCTCACGGTAACGTTCTTCCCATGTGGCATGATGTCGCACATCCCAACCCGGATGGTACGTATCGAGCGCGTGTTGTAAAGTCTGTTGGAATTGCAGGCGGGGGTCACTATCCAATGGGTTAGCCCTCAATCAGACTGCAAATAAAAAAGAATATGGGGTGGCATTTTGCGTTCATTTTCGCAGATTTGCGCTGATTTTGCTACCGCATTATAGGGTATCGTAAGGAATGTACGGGACTCACATTGGAGCAGCACCAAGCGAAGGATGATGGCATAGCATTTTTTCGCTACTGGTGGCGTGTTGCTCCGATGCTAGTCCCTCTATCTTTTTTGCCTAGAACACAATCACTCCGCGTGCCACTTCCCCACCGAGCATGGCATCATAGGCTTGGTTAATCTGATTGAGGGGATATTCCCGCGAGACCAGTTCATCTAACTTCAGCTTACCCGCCATATACAAATCGAGCAGCATCGGAAAGTCGCGACTGGGATTGACCGAGCCATAGTAGCTGCCTTTGATGGTCTTTTCCTGTCGGGTGATGATTGCCCCCGGTAAATTGGTTGCTGAACCCATTGGTGATAACCCCGCTAACACGATTGTGCCGCCGGGACGGGCTGCTTCGAGTGCCAATTCCTGCAATTTGGGTATCCCCACTGCTTCAAAAGCATGATCCGCGCCACGTCCACCCGTCAAATCACGCACCGCTTCAATCAGGTGGTCATTTGAATACAGGGTATGCGTCGCCCCAAATTGACGGGCCAATTGCATTTTGGCTTCATTGACATCCACCGCAATTATCGGATTCGCGCCACACAGCATCGCACCCTGCAAAACATTTAGCCCGACTCCGCCGCAGCCCAAGACCACGACACTTTCACCCGGACGTACCCCCGCCGTATACATCACCGCGCCGACGCCTGTCGCCACTGCACACCCCACCAATGAAGCCACTTTTAGCGGGACGTTTTTGGCGATGGGGATGCAGCTTTGTTGTGAGACAACCACGTAATCGGCAAACGTCGCTAGACCACAATAATGATATACAGGGTCTTTGCCTCGATACAAGCGCGGCGTGCCATCTAACATCGTGCCTGCCCAAATCGGCCCGGTAAAAGTATCGCATAAATTGGGTTGCCCATGCCGACAGTAGAAACATTCACCACAATCGGGACTCCAACTGAGGGTCACATGGTCGCCGGGACGCACACGGGTGACCCCTGCACCAACCACCTCGACCACCCCCGCGCCTTCATGTCCACACACAACCGGCATCGGGTGTTGGGTTGTGCCTGCGACCAGATGGTAATCACTGTGGCATACCCCGGACGCCGCCACTTTGACCAGCACCTCACCATCACGGGGTTCTTGGAGGGTCAGTTCTTCAATGGCAAACGGGGTTTTCGGTTCATATAAGACGGCGGCTTGAATTTTCATGTTATCCTCAGAATGGGTCCGATAGTCTCAATCAATACCTATTGTGCGTTTTTTGGAAGGATACGCAAAAATTTCTTAATCTCCTTGTAATTAATCTGCGCGATAATAGACTAATCCTAAATTTTGCAAAACCGAATTGTGGCTTTATGGGAAAACCGCTGACCATCCTGATTGTAGAAGATGACACCACCATCCGCGAAGTCGTGCGGCGTTATTTGGAGCGCGAAGGCTTTACCGTGATGGAGGCAGGCACAGGCTATCAAGCCCTCGAAAAACTAGCCGACGCCAAAATTGATTTGGTACTGCTGGATATTATGTTGCCCGGTATTGATGGCTTCGACATTACCCGTTCGCTGCGGGATGGCGACTATCCCCATCTACAACTTAACGAAGATATTCCAATCATTATGCTGACCTCTCGCGGTGATGAATCTGACCGGATTGCGGGTTTTGAATTGGGGGTAGATGATTATGTCGTTAAGCCCTTTAGCCCCCGCGAACTGGTGGCACGGGTCAAGGCCGTCCTGCGTCGGACGAGTGGTAAAGAGGAAGATCAAGAAAAGCCCCTGACCTTTACTACGCTACAAATTGACCCAATCCGCCATATCGTACTACTAGAAAATCAACCCATTGCCCTGACCGCCAAAGAATTTGAGCTTTTGTGGTTGATGGCCTCCCATCCCCAACAGGTTTTTACCCGCGAACAACTGCTAGACCGCATCTGGGGTTATGAGTTTTATGGCGATGAAAGCACCGTCACCGTTCATATTCGGCGACTGCGTGAAAAAATCGAACCCGACGCATCAAACCCGATCTTTATCCAAACCGTGTGGGGAGTAGGCTATAAATTTGAACCAGCGTAAACTCACCGCCCCCATGTATCCCATGTTCCTGCTCGTAGCGGGGTCAATCGCCGCCATCCTCGTCGCTATTGTTATGATTATCGCCGCGTTGAATCCCCCCATGCGCGACATTCAACTGCTCACCCTGATGATGTCCGGCACGGCGACAATCACGATTGTGGTGGCCTATGTCATCTACCACCGCGAAATCATGGAATGGTTCAGCAGTCTGCGCTGGACGGTCTTGGCGACTTGTCTGCTCAGTGTGGCCCTGACATTCATGAATGTGTGGGTCACGGCCCGCCTGATGTTTATCAGCAACCACGATTTTGCTTTGACAACGGCCCTTTTGATGTTCGCGGGGATTATTTCCGCCATCGCTGGTTTTGTCGTATCGGGTACGATGATTAAGCGCATTTACACCCTTGCCCATGCCGCCGAACGACTAGCCGATGGTGAACTAGACACCCGTTTGGTGATTAAAGGCCGGGACGAACTAGCCCAACTTGGGCGCACCTTCAATACGATGGCTGCGGCATTGCAGCAGGTGGATGACCAAAAACGCCAATTAGAACTGACCCGCCGTGCCCTGATTGCGTGGGTATCGCATGACCTCCGTACCCCATTGGCGGCTATCCGTGCCATGAACGAGGCCATTATTGATGGGGTAGTCTCCGACACCGAAACGGTCAATCGCTATCACGAGAGCATCCAAAAAGAGGTGCAGCACCTCAGCCATCTCATTGACGACCTCTTTGAATTGGCCCAACTGGATACCGGACACCTCAAAATAACCCGCGAAAAAGCCTCGATACGCGATTTGATTTCGGATACGCTCGGGGGGATTGGGGCACAGGCCGAAAAACAAAAAATCAAGCTAACCGGGCGGGTAGAAGACCCAATTGAATTGGTCAATATGGCGGCAGATAAAATTCAGCGAGTATTGTACAACCTGCTCGATAATGCCATCCGTCACACTCCTCCCGGCGGTGAAATCATCCTACGCGCCCTTCAAATGAAAGATAAAGTGTGTATTGAAATCCACAACACGGGGGATGTGATTCATCCTGCTGATCTACCCCATATCTTCAAAAGTTTCTATCGAGGTGAGCCATCCCGTACCCGTGCCAATGACGGCTATCGTGGGACGGGGTTGGGCTTGGCAATCGCACGTGGATTTATCGAGGCACATGGCGGTGAAATTTGGGTCGAAAGTGATGCAGGCAAAGGCACAACCTTTAGTTTTTCGCTGCCCCTGTAATCAATTTGTTAGATTTTGACGGCAAACTTTCAAGCATCTAACGGGCAGCTTCTAAACGATCTTATTTGAGAACATGGTGGTTGGAAAGGATTTCATGGATGACCCAAGTCAATTATAAACTCGGTGCGCTGGTCGGGGCACTTACTGCCGCAGCCTCAACGGCGATCTTTTATGTAGCGGAACAGGCCGCCGATCTACCCTTCCCGCCCTTCGACATCTTCCAATGGATTAGCCGCATCCTACCCGGCTTCCTCATCACCTTTGGCATTGACATCATGGTCACCATTATTGACGCCTTCAATCTGGGTCAAACTGATGACACCGCCAAACTCGCGGAACAACTGCTGTCGGTGCTGCTGGTGTTAGGCTTGGGTGGAGCACTTGGGGCGTTATATTTCTATATGCAGCAAAAGGAAGGCCCAGCGCAAAAATTCGCCCGAACCTTGCTCCCCGGCGCGATCATGGGATTGTTGGTTGGTATCGCAGTGGCCTTCATCAGTGACCGTTACAACTTTACCTCGTCGGTGGATAACACCCTCAGCGGCGTTTGGGTTGCGGCGGTTTTTGTCGTTTGGGGGGTCATCATCAATTGGACTTATAATCGTCTCGATACACCCACCGCTATTCAAAACACGCCCGTCATGGATGCCCCCGAAAAATCCGTCCAGCAAATTGACCGCCGTCGTTTTTTGGTCATTTTAGGTGGAGCAACCGCTTCTATTACGGTCATTGGCTCTGGCATCGGTGCATATCTGAACAGCAAAAAAGAGGAGGTACTGGTCAAAATCACGGGAGCGAACCCCAAAGATTTTCCCAATCTCAGTGATAAATTGATTCCGGCCCCCGGCACACGTCCCGAATACACCCCACTGGAAGACCATTATCGCATTGACATCAACGTCAGCATCCCGGAGATTGATGCCGATACATGGGAATTACCGATTGGCGGCTTGGTCGAAAATCCAATCAAATTAACCCTCGATAACATCCAAAATAATTACGAACCCATGTATCAATACATCACCATGTCGTGCATTTCGAATCGCGTCGGTGGTGATCTTATCAGTACCACGCATTGGACAGGCACGAGCTTCCAGAACATCTTGAAAGAGGTCAAACCAAAGGCCGACGCTAAATTTGTGCGGATTGAGTCAGTAGATGGTTTTTGGGAATATGTTGACCTCGAACTCATCCAAAGTGATGAGCGTATTATGCTAACCTATGCGTGGGACGGGGCACTGCTTCTACCCAAACACGGCTTCCCGCTACGTATCCACATCCCCAATCGTTATGGCATGAAACAACCGAAATGGATCACCAAAATTGATTTCGTGGATGAATGGGAAGCGGGCTATTGGGTCTCACGCGGTTGGGACAAAGACGCCCTCATCAAAGCAACTTCGGTGATTGATACTGTTGCGGTAGATGATGTGTATGAACAAGGCGGGCAGCAATTTGTCCCCGTCGGTGGCATGGCATGGGCTGGCCCACGCGGTATCGCTAAAGTCGAAGTGCAAGTAGATGAGGGCGAATGGGCCGAGGCCGACCTACGCCAACCCCTATCCGACAAAACATGGATCATCTGGCGCTATGATTGGCCTTTCAGCGATGGCGACCACACCTTCCGCGTCCGCTGCACCGAACAAGATGGCACGCCACAAATCACTGACCGAGAGGGCACTCGCCCCAGTGGTGCATCGGGTATCTACGAAAAAGAAGCCAGTCTGTAATCCTACATGGTGAATTTCAAAGGGGTGATGTCACACGACTCGCCCTTTTTTGTTTTTGCCTATGTCCCAACCGATATTTTCCCCTCGGCTAAGGCGTATTCAAAGCCCTCAATCGTCTGTCGAATGCCTTCTTCTAAGGGCGTGTCATAGACATTGGCAAAATGGCGATGCAGTTCCGAGCCATCAAAGTTTTCCGGAAATGGCAGCACGCTATCCGACATCGTGATTTTGACGTTGGGACGTAGGCGTTCAATAATTTCCACCACCTGCGCGACAGGGGTTGGTGGCGCATCCAAGTTAAAAACATAAGCGCCATCCAGTGGGTGGGTTGCCGATTCGATAAATTGCAGGGCCGTATCGGAGGCCCATTGAAACTGCATCACCCCACCAAAATTGACATGGAAATTTTGCCCCGCCGCCGCCGCCAGCATCGCTTTGGTGGGATCGCTGGTCAAACCTTGATCGCGCCCCAAGCCGTACACTGTATAGGGCCGTAATCCCGTGCTGCTGATTTGATGATCCTGCCAATAAATTCGCGCCGTGCCTTCATTGGCCTGTTTAAAAACGCCATAGAGGGTACGGGGTGCGGGATGGGCATCGTTGGCAACAGGTTGATGATCAGGATAATCTTCGGCTGGCCCAAAAACCGCGATGGAGGATGCCAACGCGATATGTTTTACCCCCGTTTGGCGTGCCGCCTCATAGACATTGACTGTACCGACCACATTCACTTGCGCCCCTTTGATGGGATTGGCCCGCACGAAAGGAACTTGTAAAGCCGCCAAATGAATGACGTGGGTCACGCCATATTGCTGAAACGCCGCCAACACCTGCTCTGGGTCAGCCAAATCCCCCCGCACAAACGTGATGGCCTGCTGTGCTTCAGGCGTCATCAATAAATTGAGACGGTGGCCCTGCTCAGCTATATCAAAACTGACCACCCGCCGCCCTTGTTTCACCAGATGATAAACTGTCCATGCGCCAATACAGCCCAGCGCCCCAGTTACCAAAAAAGTTTCGTTTGTTTTATCTGCCATAACTCACCTCTAAGTAAAAGTATGGCTTTGATTGTATAGGGGATGGAGAACTGAGCCAACATCAGGTACGCTAGCAAGGGCAAATTTTTGAGGATATGGAACAATGGTTGAATCACAAACAGAAAACACCGAAGTTGAGATTATTGCGCCGGAAGCAGCCGAGGCGATTTTGAAACCGGAAGTTGAGAAACTGGTGGTAGATGGCTGGCGGGTGGTGCATCAATCAGCATTCGCGGCGCGGCTGGTCAAAGAACGTGATTTGATTGATTTGCGAGTAGACCTGCTGGGCCAATTGGAGCGCAATCAAGGCGTAACGCTGCTGTATGGGCCAGAAGTTGGACGGGCGGTGGCATGGGTACTGCTGCTAGTCTCGATTTTAGGGGCATTGGCGCTGGCTTCGGCCTTGGGTTTTTTCAATTAATCGCGTCGCAAAATGCTATAGCCGTTTAAATCCCCACTGCGACCATCGGCCCGATAGGTGATGATTTCGGTCAAGTCGGTTGCGGTTATCAGCGATTGATGCTCGGCATCGTCAACATAATGGCAATAGCGCAGGGCGGGTTTTGCTTCGATACCCCGCCGCCAATCCAACAGATAATCATGGGCCTCGACCGCAAAATCATCAGGCCATGCCACCACCCGTCCGCGGAAACGCGGCTGCTCATAAAATCGCCAAGTGGTGAATACTAGGCAACCATCCTTTTTGACGCGCTGACCCAAGTGTCGCACAAATTCATGCCGATTTTGATAACCGGGGATGTGATGCAATACGCCAAACGCCACTACAAGGTCATACTCGCCTGTATCGGGTGGATTTTCAACAATATCCCGATTTTCCAATGTAAATGAAAGGCCGCGTTCATCAAAGGCCTGTCGCGCAAAATCCAGCAGCGCCGGAGCGTTATCGAGACCATGATAGCCGATGCCGTCGCCGAATTGCTCATGTAGAAATATCCCAAAACGCCCATTACCACAGCCGACATCCAAAACCGAAAGAGGCGGCTTGAGATACGGCAATAATCTCAGCCAACCCTCCCACGCATGGTCACGCGATTGACTAAACGACTCGGCGGTTTGGGTATAAAAATCTTTATTCAGTTGATTTAAGCGCCGGATTAGATTAACATCCATTCAAAGAATTCCAATCGGGTTGAACGTGCATGACCTACAAAACCGCCCCAGACGACCTTGAACTTTACCGCGAATCCCTTTTGGCAATTTTGCGACAGGTACTCGATACCCCTGACCTTGTCCAAAAACAACTTGAACGTATCCTAAAATCGTACCCCAAAGACGGCTCTGGCCTGTTCCGCCGCGACGAACTGATTCGGGCTTATCGCTATTTTACCGATACAGGGGAGCTACCAACCTACGACAAAACAATCGTCGAGCGCCTACGCCTTAAACCAGTGCGAACCAGTTCGGGTGTCACGCCCGTCACCGTTTTGACCAAGCCGTTTCCCTGTCCGGGGACTTGTATTTTCTGCCCTAACGACATTCGGATGCCCAAGAGCTATCTTTCCGATGAACCGGGGGCGCAGCGAGCCGAGGCCAATGCTTTTGACCCCTATCTGCAAACCTATCGCCGCCTGCTGGCCCTCTATAATACCGGACACCCCACCGACAAAATCGAAATGATTATTTTGGGCGGCACATGGTCATTTTATCCCGAAACCTACCAAATCTGGTTTATTAAGCGCATTTTTGACGCCCTGCATGATTTTGGCAATGGGATAGACCACACGGCAGAAGTTGAAAGCCTGCTGTTGGAACATTCGCAGCTACACCCCGCCCGTAACATCACCGAAATTAACGCACCGGGGCATGACCAGACCTATAACCAAGTCGTCCAGAATATCTATCGGGATGAAATGTATCGCTCCCGTGAACAGGCCCATGCGATTGAATTGGGTTTGACCGAGCGCACGCCCATGACCGAATTTGCGACATGGGATGAATTAGAAACGGCTCACCGCGAAAATGAAAACGCCGTATGTCGCTGTGTGGGCTTGGTGATTGAAACCCGCCCTGACCATATCAGCGAAGAAGAAGTGCTGCGAATTCGACGCTTGGGGTGTACCAAAGTCCAAATCGGCTTTCAGAGCCTCAATGATGAAGTGCTGCGCCTGAATAAACGCGGGCATGAGGTCGCTGCCACCCGCCGCGCTGTGAAATTGTTACGCCAAGCCGGATTCAAAATCCACGCCCATTGGATGCCGAATTTATACGGATCATCACCGGAAGCCGATATTGAAGATTATGCCCGGATGTTTAACGACCCGGATTTTCGCCCCGACGAGCTAAAAGTTTATCCCTGCTCGCTCATCGAAAGCGCCGAATTGATGGACTACTATCAGCGAGGCGATTGGCGGCCCTATACCCAAGACGAATTATTGGGGGTGCTGACGGCCTGCTTCCAATTAACGCCGGATTACTGCCGCCTGACCCGTGTCATCCGCGACATCCCCGGCACGGATATTGTGGTCGGCAACAAAATGACCAATTTCCGTGAACTGGTGCAGCAAGAATTGGCCCAAAATGGCAGTTATACAGGCGACATCCGCAGCCGCGAAATCCGCCACCACAACGTCGCCCTCGATAGATTATTTTTAGATGAGGTCTGCTATACCTCCAATTGCAGCGACGAGGTGTTCCTGCAATACATCACGCCCGAACGCCAAATAGCCGGATTTTTGCGCCTATCCCTGCCCACCGAACCGCCAATCACGCCTGAATTAGAAAACGCCGCCATGATTCGAGAAGTGCATGTGTATGGGCAGTCTATCGAAATCGGCGAGGCATTGGCAGGCAAAAGCCAGCACGTCGGCTTGGGCAAACAGTTGATTGAACGGGCGGTGGAGATTGCACGCGAACGGGGCTATCAACAATTGGCCGTCATTTCGGCAATTGGCACGCGGGAGTATTATCGTAAACGTGGTTTTGCCGATGCTCAGCTTTATCAACTGCGTGATTTGAGAGGGTAGCCTAAAATGTTACGCCGCAAAGTTCCGCCCCAAACTGGCCCACAACTACGCCAATCTACCGGGGCGGCTTTAAGCATCGTGGATCGCTATCTGGAACGCGGCCTGCATCATTATCAGCATAAAAAATTCGCCGAGGCGCTGGCGGATCTGGATGAAGCCATTTACAACGCCGCTGGCCTCGCCGAGCTCTACGTCACACGGGCTGTCATTTTGTATGAGATGGAACGCGACGAGGACGCGACAGAAGATGCGGAATATGCCCTGCGGCTCGACCCCCGCCAATGGATTGGACGTTACATCTTGGGCCTGATTGCCATTCGACGTGAAGATTTTCCGCTGGCGGTGGAACATTTTTCCCAAGCCCAACGCTATGCTCCCACGCGGCCCGAAATCTTCTTCTCGCGGGCAATTGCGTTCCACCAACAAGACGAGATGACATTGGCCTATTATGATATGGACAGCGCCCTGCAAGTCATGAAAAGTGATGATAAGCATCGCAAAGAAGCCACCAAATTTGTGACGCAGGTCAAACCCGCCAAGAAAAAGAAATAATTGTCTATTGGCACACTCGCTTTCCAAGTAAAATATCTCTCACCATCACCGTCTTGATTATGTAAATCAATGCATATATCCGGTTAAGATTTTTCCGGGCAACTCAAGGAGACCCCTATGGACAAGGTGACGCTTCAGCAGTTGCAGGCGATGAAAGAGCGCGGTGAACCGATTAGCATGTTGACCGCCTATGATTACCCCTCCGGTTTGCTGGCTGACCAAAGCGGCGTGGATATGATTCTGGTCGGCGATTCGCTCGGTATGGTCGTACACGGCTTTGAAAGCACCCTGCCAGTCACAATGGACATGATGGTCATGCATACCCAAGCGGCGCGGCGTGGTGTCAAACGGGCTTTTTTGGTCGGCGACATGCCGTTTATGAGTTATCAGGCCAGCCGAGATGAAGCCCTCCGCAATGCAGGCCGTCTGCTCAAGGAAGGCAATGCCGATGCCATCAAATTAGAGGGGGGCCTCCATATGGCGGAAACCGTCCATGTTATGGTGCAAATCGGTATCGCGGTCATGGGGCATATCGGCTTGACACCCCAAAGTGTTAGCGCGTTTGGCGGCTTTAAGGTTCAGGGCAAATCCATCGAGGCGGCCCGTAAATTGATTGAAGATGCTAAAGCGATTGAAGAAGCAGGTGCGTTTGCGATGGTGATCGAGGGTGTCCCCGCGAAACTGGCAGAATTAATTACCCGCATGGTAAGCATCCCCACGATTGGGATTGGAGCGGGCGGCGGCACGGATGGACAGGTCTTGGTTATGCACGATATTTTGGGCATGTTTGACCGCTTCACACCGAAGTTTGTCAAGCAATATGCCAAAATCGGCGAAGCGATTCAGAACGTCTTCACGACCTTCCACCACGAGGTTCGTACAGGTGCATTCCCCGCCCCCGAACACGAATTTGGGATTTCCGACGCAGTGTTGAACGAAATCTTAGCGGAGGTTGGCGACACAGCCCATTAATCTTGCTTTTGGGTATACAGACACAGGAGGCCCATCATAAAAATCGGCATTTTTGGCATCGGCGCAATGGGGACGCTGTTTGGTGCAAAACTCACTCCCCATGCAGATGTCATGCTGTTTGGACGCTGGCCCGAACAAATTCACGCCCTCCAACATGCGCCGCTGCATATTCTCTACCCCGATGGACATGAGGAATATGTGCCGGTGCGGGCCACCGATAACCTTGCCAATGCCGACCCGATTGACATTGCGCTGATTCTGCCCAAAGCCAACAAAACAACCCTTGCCGCTGAGGATGCCGCCCAAATTTTGAAACCCGATGGCGTGGCAATTACGTTGCAAAACGGGGTGGGCAACCTAGAATGTATCGCGGCCATTATCGGCCCTCAACGCGCTACCCTCGGCGTGACCATGCAAGGCGCTTCGACTGATAATCTAGCTGGATTCTTGCGCTATGGCGGACGCGGCCTGACTTATTTGGCGACACGCCCTGCCATTGATACCCATATTCAGGAATTGGCCTCGCTCCTGAATGCGGCGGGATTAGTTACCGAGGTAGTAGACGATGTGCAGGGCTTGGTATGGGGTAAATTGGTGGTCAATGCCGCGATTAACCCCCTCACCGCGATTTTGCGTATTCCAAACGGGGCATTATTGGAATCGGCATGGACACGCCAATTGATGCGTGCCTCCGCCAATGAAGTAGCGACCGTCGCCCATGCCAAAGGGATTGTTTTGCCCCACGAGGACGCCGCCGCCCGTGCTGAGGAGGTCGCCCAACGCACTGCCACCAACTATTCCTCCATGCTGCAAGATGTCTTGCGCGGTACACCCACCGAAATTGAGGCCATCAGCGGGGCAGTCATGCGTGAGGGGGCAAAATTGGGGATTGATACCCCGGTCAATGCCTTGTTATATCAATTGGTCAAAGCAATCGAGGATACCCAATCACAGCGCCAACAAACTGCGCTCCCATCCCTTGAAAAAATTGGGTAAAATAAGGGTGGTCGTTCATGCTGTTATTAGCAGATTGAGGAATTGGCAGGCATGGCAGATTCCGCTCCAACCCGCCCATTAGTGGTTAAAGTGGATGCTACCCATTATCCAATGGATGTCTTTGGGGATCGTTTGATTTCCGAAGGGTTTCAGGTGGTCAAAGCCTCATCGCTTGCGGAAGGCATCAAATTGGCCCGCCGCTGCAAGCCCGACCTTGTAGTCGCCATTGATGATGCCGAATCCGGTGTGGACGCCATTGAATGGCTGGAATTGCAGCATTCGGATAATGAATCTAGCCTCGTCATGACTCCCCTGCTTATTCTGGCGGATCATTCCCGATTGGAACGCCTGCGGGTGCATGAGTTACCGGATCGGGTCAAGGTATTACAGCGCCCCCTTGAACTGCGCGATTTCATCCAAACCGCCAAACATATGCTGGCAATTTGGGACTTATAGCGCAACCCCTTATCTCGACATCACGTAGTAGTCAATATCAAAGACCTGAGCTAGAAAGGGACTTAACGTAACCAACATGCGGATTATTGTGCATACGGGCAAAGGTGGCGTCGGAAAAACCAGTGTATCGGCGGCAACGGCTCTGCGCTGTGCCGAAATGGGCCTCAAAACGATTGTCATCAGTACCGATACCGCCCATTCGCTGGGGGACTCGCTCGAAATGAAAATCGGGCCAGAGCCGATTCAGTTGTATGACAATTTGTGGGCGCAGGAAGTAGATGCCCGCTACTCAATGGACAAATATTGGTGGCGCATCCAGAATTACCTCATCAATGTGTTTAAACAGCGTGAGGGCCTTGATGACATCGTGGCAGAGGAAATCACTATCCTGCCCGGTCTGGAAGAAGGCGCACACCTGCTGTGGATTAACCAGTATTTTGAGACCCAAGAATTTGACGTGCTGATTGTAGACGCCGCGCCAACCGCCGAAACCCTGCGATTGCTCAGTCTGCCGGACGCCTCACGCTGGTGGTTTGAGCGTACCATGAATTTGATGAAAGGCATGACGGGCCGATTGCTGCGCCCATTAGCCAAGCCGCTGTTTGGCACCGACCTGCCCGAACAAGAAGAACTCGACAGCGTACAGCGGCTGTTTGATACCCTCAGCAAAGTAGCGGGGCTATTGGCAGACCCCGAACTCAGTACCATGCGCTTGGTCATGACGCCGGAAAAAATGGTCATCAAAGAGACCCAGCGTACCTATACCTATCTCAACCTCTATGGCTACCCCACCGACGCGGTCATTTGCAACCGCATCATTCCACCGGAGGTAACCGACCCCTATTTTACTGCTTGGAAAGATTCCCAACGTAAAAACTTGGATTTGATTGGTGAAGCCTTTGGTGGGTTGAAGGTGTTGAAAGCTCCCATGTTCAATAGCGACATCGGCGGCTTGGATGACCTGCGGCGCTTGGCGGATGCACTCTATGATGGGACTAACCCCTCGCAGATTATGACATCGGAGGTTGGCACCCATACGATTGAGCATGACCTAGAAACAGGTGATTACCTACTGCGTATCCCATTGCCCTTCGCCGCCAAAACCGATTTGGATTTGTATCGCAGTGCCGATGAACTCACCGTGCGTGTCGGGCCATATCGCCGCAACATCGTGCTGCCCTATACCCTGTGGAAATTGGAAACCGGGCCAGCGAGTTTTGTCGAAGGGGCGCTGCAAATTCGGTTCATCAACAAACAAGCATAAGTTTGTCGCGGATTTTGAACGCAGGGCTACGAAAGGTGGTATCTTATCGGAGTCCTGCGTTTTTATTTGGCAACCTATTAGAGAGATAAATAAACGATGGAAAAGACCTTCTGGCAGGGCATTATCAACAATGACTTCGCGTTACCCGGCGGCTATGCGATTGAAAGCCTGACAGACGAATTAATGGGCTATCTTGCCTCCACCGACCCGCTGCTGCGTGATGAATTTGGCTATGGGATTCTCGTCAACTGGATGGAAAAGGGCTTTGTCGGGCCGGAACTTCTGCGCGGCATGATACCCACAATGCTTGCCAATTTGAAGGTAGGCATTGGCGAACAAGACACCGACACCGTGTTTCTGCGTTCATTCTCCGTGCTGCATCTGGCGACCCTGATTGCCCATGATAATGAGAAACCCTACCTTAGCGAGAAGGAAATGCGGCAGATATTTGAGGCGGGGCTTGATTATTTTCAGGCCGAACGCGATTTACGGGGCATGGTCGGCGAAAAAGGTTGGGCCCACACCGTCGCCCATACCGCTGATTTGTTGAAATTTTCGAGTCGCAATATCCATCTGAATAAGACGGATTTGGAAAGCATCCTCCACGCGATTGCCGCCAAATTGACGACGATTGGCCCAACCGTATTCACCTATGGCGAAGATGATCGGCTGGCGCATGTGTTAGACGCGATCCTAGCACGGAATCTGCTGCCACTCGACACGCTGACGGCATGGATTGAAAAACTGGGTGAACCGACCAGAACACGACTGCGCATGGCGGAGAATGGCACGGACGGGTACACGACCTCGCAGAATGTACGAAATTTTCTACGGGCGCTGTATTTTCAGGTCGAATTAAACGAACCTCGCCGCCCCTTCGCTGACGAGTTGTTGGTTGCCCTAAGAAAGAGCCTTCGGCTTTATGGGTGGTACAAATTCGAGTGATTTTCCAAGCGTTCAGTAGCTACGTTTCTGAGTGATATTTAGCATATTTTTTGATGCAAAAAACTACTGAGAGAAACTGAGACGGCGACATAAACTATGGATGTATTCGGATATGCGAATAAGCAAAGGATAAGCTGGTGGCGATTCCTTCCTTAGATGAACTAGGTCTCCTCCATAGCAATATTTGCACCGCCGTTGGTGATCCCAAACGCATCCAAATCCTCTATGCTTTATATGACCAACCACATAATGTTTCGGCTTTAGCTGAGATATTAGCGACCCCACAACCGACCATCTCTCGGCATCTCACCCTATTACGCGAGCGTTCGATGGTAATGGCAAAACGTGAAGGTCAATCGGTCATTTACACTTTAGCGACCCCCAAGATTATTGAAGTCTTGGACGCCATGCGTCAAATTTTGCGGGATTCGCTAGATCGTAAAGCCAATATGCTTGCCAACGAGGATTCAAGCGAGGCGATTACCGGAGAAACCATCACCGTATAAAGAACGCTACTGTCTTATCCCTGCTTCACGAAGGGATAAAGATAGGGATGAAGAGTTTCAAATATGTCTGGGCTATCGGTTTGATAGTAACCGGATTGATTCTGATTGTGCCGAGTCTGTTGTTCCTGACAGACTCCAGAACCGAGGCTAATACTAGTCCTTGGGATCATGTGCCGGAACGTAATCCGGCTGTGAGTCATGCGGCCCTCATTACAGGCCCATTTGAAACGGGCTCAGATGTCACCCGTGAATGCCTGACCTGTCACGAGGATGTTGCCCATGATGTCATGCAAACCACGCATTGGACATGGTTAGCTGAACCTGTAGAGGTTGAAGGCCGCGATGAGCCCGTTGCACTTGGTAAGTCCAATGCCATCAATAACTTCTGCATCGGCATCCAATCCAATTGGACAGGCTGCACGCGCTGTCATGCAGGTTATGGGTGGAGCGACGCTAATTTTGATTTCACCAATCAAGAGAATGTAGACTGCCTCGTCTGCCACGATCAATCCGGCGTTTATGTTAAAGCGGCGTCTGGACAGGTTGCTGACGGCGTAGATTTGGTCGTCGCGGCCCAAAGTGTTTCGACCCCCGACCGTGAAAACTGTGGCGGCTGTCATTTTGATGGCGGCGGCGGCAATGGCGTCAAACATGGCGACCTTGATGAAAGTCTCTATTTCCCCACCGAAAACCTCGATGTCCATATGGGCAAGCTCGACTTTATCTGCATTGACTGCCATCAAACCGAGAACCATGAAATCCCCGGACGCCTGATGTCGCTCAGTTTGGAAAACAGCAATCAGATTTATTGCACCGATTGCCATGAAAACGAAGTACATGAAGATGATCGCCTGAATGCTCATACCGATGCGGTAGCCTGCCAAACCTGCCATGTGCCAGCCGGGGCGCGGCGCGAACCTACCAAGATTGCTTGGGACTGGTCAACCGCCGGACAGGATTTGGAAGAAGACCCTCACGAATATTTGAAGATCAAGGGCAGTTTCATCTACGAGACCAATGTTGTCCCGAATTATTCATGGTACAACGGTAACCAAACGATCTACTTGTTTGGCGACATCATCAACCCCGATATTCCGACCGTGCTGAATGCCCCTCAAGGCAATATCAGCGACCCCAACGCTAAGATTTGGCCTTTCAAGATTCACTATGGGAATCAAATCTACGACGCCCTCTACAACTACCTCCTACAACCCAAGACCGTTGGCGAGACAGGTTATTGGACAACCTTCGATTGGAACTCCGCATTGGAGCAAGGTTCAACCGCTGCGGGTCTTGAATACAGTGGTCAATATGGTTTTGCGCCAACCGAAAGCTATTGGCCTCAAACCCACATGGTTGCCCCCGCCGAAGATGCGCTGCAATGCGTGGATTGTCATGGCGAAAATGGGCGATTGGATTGGGAAGCACTCGGCTACCCCGGCGACCCCATGATTTGGGGCGGGCGCGATGCGGAATAGGATGAGCAGCAAAATCATGAAATCCATCTTGAAACGACTGTTTGTATTCGCGCTTATCCTCATCGGCACAGGCTTAGTGCTGGTGGCGATGCGGGCCGAAGCCCAAGAGCCAAGCCCGATGCACCCGACGTATGCGCTGTTAGATGCGGCGGGGCAGAATGTTTTGGAATCGGGCAATCCTGTTTCTACGATGAAAACCTGTGGTCAATGTCATGACACGGCATACATTGAAGAACACAGCGGTCATGCACAGGCGGGTCTCGATCAATTGATTGCCGGCGAAGCCCCTAGCAATGGACGCGATTGGGAATTGACCTCGGCCTATTTTGGGGAATGGGATCCGCTATTGTATCGCACCCTTTCCGCCACTGGCGACACATCGATTGACCTGACGACACCGGACTGGATTAAGCTCTATGGGGTGCGGCATGTCGGTGGCGGGCCAGCCATGTACAGCCGGACGGGTGAACTTTTGACCAGTCTTTCTGCTGATGAACTGACCCCCGAAAACGCGACGATTGACCCGACCACAGGCGAACTGGTGGCATGGGATTGGGCACAATCGGGTGTGGAAGAAATGAACTGTTTCCTGTGCCACACCGCAACCCCCGACAACACCGCCCGTACAGCGGCTCTACAATCCGGCGAATTTGGCTGGGCCAACACCGCCACCCTTAACGGCACAGGCATTGTGGCTGAACAGGATGGTGCATGGGTTTGGAATGCTGATGCCTTTGATACCGATGGCAAATTACTGGCCCAATATGTGACCGTGCAAGACCCGCGCAGCAATAACTGCGGTCAATGTCACGGCACGGTACACGGTGAAAATCAAGTGCCACTGACAGGCATTGCGTGCGACATCTCTCAGAACAACACCACGTTGCGAACCGGACAGGTGTTTTCTTCGCAGTTAATCTCAAAATCCGGCCTCAATTTGTCGAATAAGAGTGATCTCAATCGTTCATGGGATATTCACGCCGAGCGCGTGGTGGAATGTACCGACTGCCACTATGCCATGAACAACCCGGTCTATTATAAAGAGGCTTCTTCGGACAGCCCCGAACATCTGGTGTTTGACCCCCGCCGCCTCGACATCTCCGAATATCTGCGCCGCCCCTTGCACGACTTTGCCAATGGGCAACCAGATACCGAGGTGGAAGGCATCGCCTATCAAAATGTGATTCAACCCTGTGAAGCCTGTCACGAGGCCGAAGTTAGTCATGAATGGCTGCCCTATCAAGAACGGCATATGGACGTACTGGCTTGCGAAACCTGCCATGTACCCAAGATGTATGCTCCTGCTTTGCAAACCGTCGACTGGACGGTGTTGCAGCCAGATAGCTCACCTGTTTTGACCTGTCGTGGCGTAGATGTCAGCAGTTCAGGTAACGAAATCATCACAGGTTATGCACCAGTGTTACTGCCTCACGCCAATCCCGATGGCTCGACCATCCTGTCACCCTATAATCTGGTGACGACATGGTTATGGGTCTATGGTGACCCGGCGCAACCTGTTCCACTCGCCGATTTACAAGCTGTTTGGCTAGATGGCGAAAATTATGCCGCTGACGTGCTGGCAGTATTCGATGCCAACAGCGATGGCACGCTAAGCAAAGCGGAATTGATGATTGATGGCGATGCCAAAGAAAGCCTGATGATTGAACGGCTGGTTGCGCGTGGTCTGGAAAATCCCCGTATTGAAGGTGATGTCCAGCCCTACAGCATCAGTCATGGGGTAGCAGCAGGCGATTGGGTAACCAAAGACTGTGATAGCTGCCATACCAATGATTCACAGGTAAACGCGGCGATGATTTTGTCGGACTATACCCCCGGCGGCGCATCCCCCACCTTTAATGAAGAGGATGGCGTGAAATTCAGTGGTGATTTTGTCGAAGAAGACGGCAAGCTGTTCTATCAACCCAGCACCAACACCGACGTAACGAATCTCTACATTTTCGGGCACGACAGCGCGGGCTGGGTAGACTGGCTAGGCTTGGCGATGTTCTTGGGTGTCTTCACGGGTGTGTTCATGCACGGCGGTCTGCGCTATCGGGCAGCACGCAAGCTGGCAGGCCAACATGCCCATAACGCCGAACTGCACAAAGTCTATATGTACTCAGTGTATGAGCGTCAATGGCATTGGCTTCAAACAGCGGTGATTTTCACCCTGATTTTTACGGGCCTGGTCATTCACAAACCCGACCAATTAGGCATGTTCAGTTTCCGCTATATGGTTCAAATCCACAATATCATGGCGCTGATTCTGCTTATCAACGCGGCATTGGCAGCGTTCTATCATTTTGCCAGCGGCCAGATTCGCCAATTCTTGCCGCGTCCCTACGGTTTCTTTGACCAAGCCTTTGCACAGGCCAAGTTCTATATGGGCGGTATCTTTAAGGGCGAACCCCATCCGATGGACAAAACCCCCGAACAAAAGATGAACCCCCTCCAGCAACTTACCTATTTGGGGTTGCTCAATGTCCTGTTGCCGCTGCAAATCTTGACGGGTGCGATGATGTGGGGCGCCCAACGCTTCCCAGAAATCGCCAGCGATCTAGGTGGCCTACCCTTCCTTGCCCCCGTCCACACGATGGTGGCGTGGATGTTTGCGACATTTATCGTGATGCACGTCTATCTAACGACTACCGGACACCATCCATTGGCAGGCATTAAAGGCATGATGATGGGCTGGGATGAAGTTGAAACGCACAATCAAACACCATCCGAAGCGCAACCTTCGGCGGCTGATTAATCGGGAGAAAAGATAACAATGACAGTTCAAGGATCAATCAAAAAACTAGTTCGAATACCAACTCGTTCCGCAACTGGGGGCAAACGCGAGGCCCGTGCCTACCTGAATCCCTATCTGGCTGGCATTTTGCTTGGCGTCGTGTTGTTCTCATCATTTTTCCTAACCGGGAATGGCCTCGGCGCGTCCGGCGGTATGAACCGGATTCTGGTTTGGGGGCAAGACACATTAGTTCCCGATCACGTAGACCGTACCGCCTATCTGCTGGAAATGGCAGGCGGCGAAACGAACCCAATGGATAGCTGGGTGGTCTTTGTAATGCTCGGCGTCATTGTCGGCGGCTTTACATCGGGCTGGCTGAATGGCCGTTTTAAGATCGAAACCAATCGTGGGCCGCACGTATCCGTCAAAATGCGCTGGATGTTGGCATTTATCGGCGGGGCGTTTATGGGCTATGGCGCTCGTATGGCTCGCGGTTGCACTTCCGGTCAAGCCCTTTCCGGTGGGGCAGTGTTATCGGTCGGCAGTTGGGCCTTTATGTTCGCTGTATTTGCTGGCGGCTATGCCCTTGCCTATTTCGTTCGTCGTCTGTGGCACTAAAGGAGGATTATCATGCCATTTCCACTTAATCTTGAAGATTTGTTGGGTCACTGGGAGTCCTATTTAGTCTCACTAGCGATTGGCATTGCCTTTGGTGTCGTCCTAGAGGTCGCTGGTTTTGGGGATTCGCGCCGCCTTGCCGCCCAGTTTTATCTAGGAGATATGACCGTTCTGAAGGTCATGTTCACGGGTATCGTGGTCGCTATGGTGATGGTGTTTGCGGCCTCAGCAGTCAATCTGCTCGATTTTAATCTGGTCTGGGTCAACCCCACCTATCTCTGGCCCGGTATCGTGGGCGGGTTGATTATGGGGGTCGGGTTCATCATCGGCGGTTTCTGTCCGGGCACATCACTGGTATCCGCCGCGACAGGCCGATTGGATGGCTTGTTTTTTGCGATAGGTGCGTTCTTCGGGATTTTCGTTTTTGGTGAAACAGTCGGCTCGTTTGAGGACTTCTGGTATTCCTCGTATGAAGGCCGTTATATCATTCCTGAATTTTTGAATATCAGCACCGGCGCGACGGTTGTGATTCTGGTGCTGTTTGCCTTGTTTGCCTTTGCCTTTGCCGAACAAATGGAGCGTATTTTTGGCGGGGCCGATCTCAAAAAAGCCCCCAAGTGGCGCTTTGGTGCAGCCGGAACGCTCTTGGCGAGTGCGGTAGTGGTCATGTTGATCGGGCAACCGGATACGGACGACCGTTGGAACACCATCAAAGATGAAAAAGCGCCGATGCTGGCGAATCGGGATGTCCAAGTCCAACCCGGCGAAGTGCTGGCTTTGATGCGTGACGATCGTATCAACTTGATCTTGTTGGATGTCCGTGAAGAAGCCGATTTTAACCTATTCCATTTGTTGGACGCGGTGAATATCCCGGCGGATAAGATTCCAAACCACCTGAAAGATTTCCGGGCCAAATCCGCTAACACGGTCTTTATGGTCATCAGCAACGATGAAAAGGCCGCGACCGAGGTCTGGAAAACGATGGTGTCGGAGAGTGTTCCAAACGTCTATCTTTTGGAAGGTGGTATCAACAATTGGATTACCGTCTTTGCCGATGCCGATTTCAAGACCGCAACCCCAGTCGAAAGCCGTGCCGATGACGCGCTGGCCTATGCTTTTACGTCTGCATTGGGTAGTCGTTATTCAATGGCAAATCCCAACCCCGACGTATTCCAGCTAGAATACACCACCAAGGTCAAATTACAGGCAGCACGCGGCGGCAAGAGTGGCGGCTGCGGATGACGGTCGGATTTTCTTAATAACATACATCAACGAAAGTACGAGAGGCAACCCCTCTCGTGCTTTTTTATAGGTCTTGCAACGCCGGAAATTGCTCAGCTAGATGGCTGAGAAAGGCCCGCGTAATAGGGCCAAAGGGTTTTTGCCGATTCCAGATGAGCTTCAAGACGCGATTCAGCGATACCCCCTCCAATGGCAAGGCACGCAGCAGTTTGGACTGCACCTCTAATTGCAAGGTATAATCGGGCAAAATGGTGATCCCCATGCCCGCCATAACCGCTTGTTTAAGAGCTTCAGGGCTGTCAAACTCGGCGGCGATTTCTGGCACAACCCCATGTTTTGCCAACTGACTTTCGAGCCAACGACGGGTTTGGCTGTCTTTGGAACGCATCACAAATTTTTGGGTATAGAGGGCTTCCAGTGGAATGGTTTCTAACATACACCACGCATGGCCCCGTCCCACCACAATATATTGCTGGACTTCTTGCAGAGCCGCATAACCCATCCAATCCGTTTCATCCAACTCGCCCTCGATAAACGCGAGGTCAAGCCGATCCTGCTGCAAGAGTTCCACAATCCCGCTGGTGACATCCGTTGCTAACGAGAGGGTCAACTGTGGATAGGCCCGACGAAATGACTGCATCCACCCCGGAATAACATAACCACCGATGCCGGGCGTCGCCCCAAGCCGAATCTCACCCCGCTTCAAATGCGCCACATCAGTGACAGCAACAGCGGCCTCAGTGACTAAATCGAGGATACGGCGGGTGTAATCTGCCAAGATTTGACCTGATGATGTCAGAGTCACCCCACGACGACCCCGTCTAAATAATTCTGTGCCAACACTGGCCTCTAATTCTTTGATATGTTGGCTGACGGCGGCCTGTGTGAGAAATAGACGTTCGGCAGCAAGGCTAAAGCTACCCGTTTCTATCACAGCCTGAAAAATTTCGAGTTTATGAAAATCCAGCATCACACATCCTGCTATAAGTTTTACTTATGGCAGATTATAACTTGTTGGCCCTGCCTAACCAACTCCAAATCAGCGATGATAAAGGCTACCATATAGGGGGATACTAATGGAACTATTCAAAAAACTACTCGGTCAAGATTCAAGCAACTCGCTTTCCGCACAAGAAGCAGAACCACGCCTAAAAGAATTCGTGGTGCTGGATGTGCGTCAACCCTCGGAATTTCAAGTCGGGCATATTGCCTCGGCCAAACTTATTCCACTGGATAAGTTAAAGCAGCATCTAAACGAACTCCCGAAAGACAAATCCATCCTCTGTGTATGCCAATCCGGGTCACGCAGTGGTGTGGCGGCACGTCAACTGCGGGCGGCTGGTTATACCACCATCAACCTTCGCGGTGGCATGGGAGCGTGGCGGCGAGCCGGCCTACCGGTCAAGAAAGGCGCTAAATGATTTTGACGGGCCTAGCCTTAGGCTTTGTCATTGGGCTGACGTTGGGTCTACTCGGCGGTGGTGGCTCAATTTTGACCGTGCCCGCCCTCGTCTATATCGTCGGTCAATCACCCCAAGTGGCCGTGACCACTTCCCTCGCGGTAGTGGGCACCAACAGCGCCATCGGGGCTTATTTCCATCGAAGTCAGGGCACCATGAATTGGCGTGTGGCGCTGCTGTTTGGCGGTTCAGGCATCGGAATGGCCTATCTTTCGGCGGGCCTGTCGCAACATTTTGCCAAACCGCTGCTCCTCACCATTTTTGCGTGTTTAATGCTAACCATCGGCCTGTTGATGACCTTCGCTCCCCGCCCCAAGACATCCGCCAAAAAAGATCTAAATTGGGGAATGATCGTCATTAGCGGCGCGGGAGTCGGTTTGCTGACCGGAATTTTGGGGGTCGGTGGTGGTTTTCTGATTGTGCCCGCCCTCGTCATGCTGATTGGGTTGCCTTTCCAACAAGCGGTTGGAACATCACTCGTCGTTATTGCGATGAACAGTTTTGCCGGGTTTATGGGGCATCTGGGTCACGTTTCATTAGATGTAGGTTTAATGCTCACCTTCATGGCCTCTGGTCTTGCGGGAACATTCGTCGGTGCAAAGTTTGCGCATCGGATTAAAGCCGACCATCTGCGCCAAGCCTTTGCCATTTTCGTCATCGGCCTAGCACTTGTGCTGTTATTCGATAATCTACCCAATTTACTGTAGTGCAAGAGAGAACCACATGTACATTCAACAATTTTTCATCGAAGGTATTGGCTGCGCCTCCTATCTGGTAGGATGCGAAGCGCATGGTATCGCCGCCGTTGTTGATCCCGATCGCGATGTCCAGAAATATTTAGATGTAGCCCGATCAAAGAACCTCAACATCACCCACATTATCGAAACCCATCTGCACGCCGACCATGTGTCGGGCAACACCGAATTGGTAGACCGCACAGGCGCAACCATCTACGTACATGAATTGGGCAACGCCGAATTTGACCATCAAGCCTTGCATGGTGGCGATGTGCTTGAATTGGGCAATATCCGTTTGCATATTCGCCACACACCGGGCCATACACCGGAAAGCATAACCGTCTTGGTCGCCGATACCACGCGCTCCGATGAGGCATGGATGGCGCTCACAGGGGATACGCTGTTTGTGGGTGACATTGGTCGGCCTGACTTGGTAGGTATCGAGGCGGCACGCGGTCTGGCAGGACAGATGTACGACACACTACACAATGAATACTTCACACTCAAAGATGGCGTGGTCATTTACCCCGGTCATGGCGCAGGGTCGTTGTGTGGCAAGTCTATCGGCTCGGTTCGCAGCACTTCGATGGGCTATGAAAAACACCACAACCCGGCCCTTGCCCCGCGTGAGAAAAACGAGTTTGTGGATTACGCCATCAGCAATTTGCCGGAACAACCCGCCAACCATACCCGCATCAAGGCCATGAATCGCAAAGGGCCGCGTGTACTAGGTGAATTGCAGGCGCGGGGTCTGTCCATTCAAGACGCCATTCCCCATTTTCAGCAAGGCGCGGCACTGTTGGATACCCGTCCCAAAGCCAACTATGTGGACAAACATATCCCCGGATCAGTGCATTTGGAAGCCGATGACCAGCTATCCAATCGGATTGGCTTTGCGCTGCCGCCGGATGTGCCCGTAATTCTGCTGCTGCAAAATCCCGACGATTATGCCCGTGTTCGCTACAGCCTAGCGCGGGTCGGTTTTGATGATGTATTGGGTTACCTTGCCGACAGCCTCGCCACATGGGAAGCGATGGGTCTGCCGATTGCCAGCGGGGATGTGCAAGATATTGAACCCGCCGAACTGAATGAACTGCTCAATTCTGCTGAACCGCCTGTGGTCGTGGACGTGCGCGAGTCATGGGAATATACGCAGGGTCATGTCCCCGGTGCGATACTTATGCCGTTGGGTCAGCTAACCAGAACGATTGATACCCTCAACCCCGAACGCCCCGTAGCGGTGATTTGTGCGACGGGCAGCCGCAGTCAATCAGCAGCCGCATTATTTGGCAAGAAAGGCTTCAAGACAATCTATAACGTCTTGGGTGGAACAATGTATTGGATGCAAAATGGGCTACCGTTGGAGCGCGGCATGAAGGAGGCCGTTAAGAATGGATAAGACAGCATTGGGGTATACTACCCATCTTCACACCGATATTGCGACAGCGCAGGTACGGGTGACCGATGCGTTAAAATCACAGGGGTTCGGGGTACTGACCGAAATTGATGTCAAAAGTACCCTCAAACAAAAACTCAATGTGGATGTTCGACCCTATAAGATTTTGGGTGCGTGCAACCCCCCATTGGCCCATCAAGCCCTTGAACTGGAACCGGAAGTCGGTCTGCTGCTGCCCTGCAACGTCACCCTGTCGGAAATTGAACCCGGCGTCGTCCAAGTGGCGGTTATTGACCCGATGATAATGCTGGGGGTGGTGCAAAATCCGCAGATGCAGCCGATTGCGGATCAGGCCCGTGAACGTTTAGAAAAAGTCATGGCTGCGCTAGAGGAATAATCAAAAATGGCATCTAACAAAACATCTTCTCAACCTAAACACACCCATCGTCGCGGTGGTCGCCCCGCCCAACAAAGTTTCTTCCAGAAAAATGCCAAGTGGCTGATTCCGGGTATCGGGGTGCTGCTGCTGGTAATTGTCGGCGCGATTGTCTTACTGCAAGGCGATGACACCAAATCGGGTAGCCTCGATTCCGAAATCTCGGTCAAGGAAGCCGCCGAAATGCGCGACGACGGGGCGTTTATTTTGGATGTGCGCGAACCTGACGAATGGGCCGAATTTCATATCCCCGGCGCGACCCTCATCCCCCTCGGCCAGCTTGCCAGTCGGGTAGATGAACTGCCTGAAGACCAAGAAATCGTAGTGGTCTGTCGCTCTGGCAATCGTAGCCAAGAAGGGCGCGATATTCTGCTAGACGCTGGCTTTGACAAAGTGACCAGCATGGCAGGCGGCGTCAATGAATGGCGTGCAGAAGGTCATCCAATCGAATAGGCGCGGTCAAATCCGTTAAAGTTTTCAACAGGAGGGGCAAGTCACCCTCCTTTTTGTTTTTTCAACTAAAATATCCACCATAATTTATTCTGTTGATTCCAAGTGAGGCGTTAGGCTATGGCGAAAATTGGCATTGGGGTAATTGGGATTGGGCGCATGGGGCAGGTCTATGCTTCGCATGTCGCCAGCCAAATTGATGACGCGAAATTGGTGGCAGTGGCGGATGCACAGGGGTCCACCCTTGAAACATATACGGCGAAAAATAGTAGCGTCAAAGGTTATGCGGACTATCATGATTTGCTGGCGAATAAGGAAATTCAGGGGGTCATCGTTGCAACCTCGACCAGTACCCACCGCGATGTGGTATTGGCAGCAGCGGCGGCTGGCAAGGCGATTTTTTGCGAAAAGCCCACCGCACTGACCCTTGCTGCAACGGATGAGATGTTGGCAGCGGTGAGCAAAGCCGGGGTGATGTTTCAGGTCGGCTTTATGCGTCGTTTTGACAAGGCGTATGTAGAAGCACGCCGCCAGATTGATGCCGATGTCATCGGGCAACCGATTGTGGTTCGGTCAATTGGGCGTGACCCCTTCCGTACCAGTTTGGAATTTGCCAACCCGGCAGTCAGCGGTGGCCTGATTGTGGATATGGCAATTCACGACTTTGATATTATCCGCTGGATGATGGGTGATGAGGTTGAACGGGTATATACCGAAACCGCCAGCAAGGTCTATCCCGAACTACTTGAACTCGGCGACGTGGACAACGCCATGATTAATGTGCGTTTTGTCAATGACGGTCTCGGCAATGTCGAAGTCAGTCGCACTGCTGGTTATGGCTATGATATTCGGTGTACGGTGGTCGGCACCAAAGGCACGCTCGAAATCGGCTATTTGCAGGAAACCCCCGTCTTGACCCTGTCCAAAGAAATCGGCGTGCGCCACGATGTCGTCCCGTACTTTAAGGAACGTTTTGGGCCAGCCTATACCAAACAAATTGAACACTTCGCGGAATGCCTGCGTGAGGGCAAACCTCCAACGGTTTCCTCCATTGATGCACGAGCCGCTTTACAAGCCGCCCTTGCCGCAACCGTATCGCAGCATGAACAACGGATTGTTTACGTCAATGAGATTCAATAGAGCCTAACAGGTCATTTGAGGCGGTCAATCTCTACGCCGCCTCGACTTACCCTATTCCGGGACATGATGTCCATACAATTGGGCATAGACGCCACGTTTCGCCAATAGTTCATCGTGTTTGCCCACTTCCACAATCTGCCCATTTTCCAAGACGATGATGCGGTCAGCATTTTGCACCGTTGAAAGCCGATGGGCCACCACAAACGTCGTGCGCTTTTTCATGAGGTGTTGCAGGGCTTCTTGAATTAACGCCTCAGAGTTGGTATCAAGGGCTGAGGTTGCTTCGTCCAGCACCAACACACGTGGGTTGCGAATGAGTGCCCGTGCAATGGCAATGCGTTGACGTTGGCCCCCTGATAGCCGCGCCCCATTTTCGCCAATCAGCGTATCTAGTCCTTCGGGTAAGCGATCAATAAATTCGGCAAGGTTAGCATCATGAATAACCTGCTGCAATTGCGCCGTGTCATACTTGGAAATGCCATAGGTAATGTTATCGCGCACCGTCGCCTCAAATAGCACGGTTTCTTGGGGTACAAAAGCCAAAAAGCGGCGATAGGTGCGTAAGTCCAGCCCTTTCATATCCTGTCCATCAAGGATGATGCGGCCTTCGGTGGGGCGCAGAAATCCTATCACCAGATTAAGCAGGGTTGTTTTACCTGCACCGGAATGGCCCACAATCGCCACCGTTTCGCCGGGGCGGACTTCCAGTGAAATGTCCTTGACTGAATATTCCATACTGTCTGGATAGGCATAGCCGACTTTTTCAAAACGGAAATGTCCGTGCAGGGCATGAACGGCCTGCTTGCCCTCGTTGTGTTCCAGATCAGGTGCTTCGAGAATTTCGCCTAATGAATAGATGGATTCAAAGCCGCGTGTTACATCCGGCAAAATATTGGTGATTTGCATCACGGCATTAGTCAGCGTGGTAAAGTAACCCGTGACCATAATGACATCGCCTAGACTGATTGAGCCATAATTGTGATAGGCCATATACGCCGCCACAACCAAACATAGCAGTTCGAACAGACGAAACACCACCCATGACGACGCCCCAAAAATAGCATTAATCGCATCAAGGCGAATGCCCGTTGACCGCACACGATACAACCGTTCCTCCACCCGCCGCAGTTCTTCTTCTTCAAGCCCATGGGCACGGGTAATCGGGATGAGGTGGATCATCTCAATCAAACTGGACGACATGCCCTCGACCTCCACACGGAAGGCCCGATTGCGTTGTTGGAGAACTATTCGCAGTTTTTGAACCAGCAAGACCGCTGATGGCACCGTCAAGATGAAGAATATCAGAAACACCGGGGCACGCATTGAGGTGATGATTAGCGCAAAAATGAGGGTAAAGATGGTCGCGGGGATGGTTTGAAATACCAACGCGGTAGTCTGCTGAATAACCTCGACGTCGCGCAGCATTTTGCTGTTGAGTTTGCCGCTACTCTGCTGGTGATAGAACTGAATGGAAAGCTGCTGCAACCGCCTTGCTACCGATGCCCGAAGGCGAGTTTCCATATTGCGAGTGGCGGTGCTGAGGTTCAGAACAAATAGATAGTGGGTGGGAATGTTCTGCACAAAAATGATGAGTAAAATTGCCGCATAAATCCAGAGGCGCGACAGGGGTTCGTGATTGGCAACCACATCAATCACACTGGCGGTGATCAATGGCATCACCCACACCCCGCTGTGTTTGATGACATACCAGAAAAGCGCCAAACTGAAACGCTTGCGTTCTTCTTGGGCAAGATGAATGATGGTACGCAGGGGGCGACGTTGACTATAGGGGTAATTTAGTAGCCGGTCAACATCCCGATGGGTATTATTGGTTGATAACATACAACTCTAATCTCGGTACATGTCGCTAAACAAATGCCTTGTCCATTTTCGCACGGGTCATCAGCCGTCGGCATGGTCACATTGAACAAGGCTCATTTCGGAAGGGGAAGTATAGAAAAAACAAAACCGCCCCCTCCGACCAGCAGAAGCAACGGTTTTAGCAGGTGCTTAAATCGCTAGATTAGGCTTCGTCTGGCATTTTCCAGTCACGTAGCAGGGCTGCAATCAAGGCTGCGCGGCGTGGCAGAGTGCGAATAACAACATGCTCATGCAAGGCGTGCATCCCTTTGCCTTCTGGCCCCAGTCCATCCAGCGTGGTATAGCCTGCGCCAGCCGTAAAATTACCATCCGACCCACCGCCGGAGAATTCTTCGCCAAATTTCAGGCCGATACTTTCACCGATGCGCTGGGCCTGTTCAAAGGCGGCAATCATCTTGTCGTCGCGCTCCATTGGTAAACGGTCAATGTACCCGCGTACTTCCAATTTTGCCCCCGGCACAACCGGATCAAGCGCCTTAACTTCATCGTCAATACGTTGGGCCTCAGTGGATTTGATGAAGCGCACGTCAATATATAACTCGGCTTCGGCGGGGATCACATTCATCGCTGTACCGCCACTCATCTGCGTCACTGAAACGGAAGTACCGTTGGGTAGATCGTTAAGTTCATGCAGGCGGATAGCTTGATGAGCATTGTCAATAATCGCATTGATACCAGCTTCGGGAGCATTACCAGAATGGGCTGCTTTGCCCACCGAACGAACCCAGTACCGCGCAATCCCTTTGCGGCAGGTCTTGACCGCCTCGGCTGAACCTGCTGGCTCGGTCACCAGAACCAAACCTGTTTGCGAAGCGACTTCCATAATCAAATCTTTGCTATGGGCGCTGCCTGTTTCTTCATCCGTCGTGACCAGCATCCAGATGGGGCGGTTTGGCATTTGGCCCAGATTACGCAGTCCCCGAATGGCTTCAAGTGCACAGGTGATGCCCCCCTTCATATCGAGCGCACCCGGCCCATGTAGACGCCCGTCTTCAATTTTGAGCAAGACATCTTTTTCAAGTGTGCCTTCGCCCCAGACGGTATCAATATGGACTAAAATCAGAATGGGTTTACCGGGGGCGTTCTCATTCCATTTTGCTAACCGGATGTCACCCGCCTCGGCGCGAGGATAGACCGTGACATCCGCCCCAAGCCCTTCCAAGACGCCGCGCATGTACGTACCGAGTTGGTCAACCAGTTCTTTATTGCCAGTCGGCGATTCGTACTTCACCAGATGTTGAAGCATTTCCACCATGTCATCGGTGCGTTGATTGAAATAATTCAGTAAATCGGTCATTGAAACATTACTCCTGACGTGAATTCTATATGCAAAAACGAGCCGGTTGTGTCCGGCCCGCTGCCAGCAAGCTTAGGTTGTGGCTCCTACGCGGAAGCCGTTGAGAAAATCAGTTACCGGATGGTATAAGCCCGTTCCCCAAAGGAGGCGTTGGCGAAATCTGGTTGATGGTTTCAATACAACCAAAGAAGTCAGCAATCGCGGTATCTTCGGAAGAGCTTGGTGTACCATCGGGATTGATGGTGAACACCGCCTCATAGTCCACCGTACCATTGCCATCAGGATCGTCGGTAGATGACCAAGACCCAACGGTACGTTCCATTGTGCCTTCAATCGTCACAGAATTGTCTTCGGCATTAAACGTGGTGAAATTAATCGTCACATCACTGCCATAGGCTGCTTGGTAGGCAAGACTGAATAATTCAGCTTGCGAATCTTTACAAACAACACTGCCCGTTTGATCGGCTTCCCCATTATTGGCAAGGCTGACCCAGAGGAAAGCGGGTACGGCTGGCTTAAAAGCAAAAGCGGCGACGCCTATGCCTCCAACACAGCAAACAAGGCAAGCGCCAATCAGACCAAGCACAATGCAGCACGACATCCGACCGCGACGGCGCTTCTTGGGTTCTTCTTGCACAAAACCACCATAAGGTGCTTGACCAAAACCGTAGGGTTGTTGTCCAAACTGAGGTTGTTGCCCAAATTGGGGCTGACCGAAGGGCTGCTGTGGTTGCTGTCCAAATTGTGGTTGCTGCTGCTGCCCAAATGGGTCGTTAGGATTATTGGGGGGTGGAAAAGATTGCCCAGACATGGGTTGTTTATAATCTCCGTTTATTTCATACTTTAAATACGATTAAATCATCGCTGATTTTTCAGAATATGGCAATTCTTGGATATTAGCCATTCTACCAATTAAAACGGGCAGAGTTCCGTAACGGCGTAGACCCGATTGGCATACCCATAGGTATTGAGATAAGTCACAACCTCAGGGCGTGCATTGGCAACACCCAACGCTACTTGACAAGCGATAGTCAGGTTATTGCTGGCTCGGAAGTCATTCATAAAACTCTGTCCCATAGACGAATAACCTGCCCCCGGAGTTCCCTCAGGATTTTCCGCCACGAGAACCGCCAAGATAGATTCGGCTCGTGCATTTTCGCGCAGGCGGGCATAGCTAATCACCATCTTGAAGGCAGCATAAGCCCGCAGCATTTCGCGTTCACCCGGAAGCGTCCACGCCAACAGGGTTTCATCGTCACGCACACGGGCATAGTTGGTGATGGCCGTCCGCCAACTGCTAACGCTAAATGCTGCATCCGCGTCATGCAAGGCATGGACTCGATAGCGCGGTTCATCGGCGTTACGCACTGCCAATACATAATTTTTGCCTGTCCAGTCCCATACATCAATTTGGGCGCGGGTTGGGCCAGATGCGCTGTCGCTGAGGGGGTTACTGCGGGCCGTCAATTCGAGAATGCCGTCGCCATCAATATCCAACACCCCCAAGCGGCCATTTATCGCCACAATCGGGGCATTGTTGAGGGATTCAAAAACCCCCGTAATCGGATTCCATGTCAAAATCTGACCTTCGCGGGTGCAGTAGGTTTGACCACACGACTGGACATCATAAACCAGTTCAGCTTTGACATCCCCATTCATATCCCCCACCCGATGCAAAATCGGCAGGGCCAAGCCGGGGCTGTTGGGAGTGGAATACAACAAGCGATAACCGCCGTTGTCACAACCATAGACCAATAGTTGCCCTGCGTTTAATGGCGAATCGGGATTGTACGTCAGTGGATTGAATAGAGTGATGAGGACTTCTTCGACCCCATCGCCCGTTAAGTCTGTGTTAGCCTGCACCACACCCCCTGCATTGGTGATCGCGCCCCAATTACGAAGTTCGCTTTCCATGACCGCCGTCGGGCCGCCATCGCTTAAATAGGTCCCAATCGCTGCTGGAAATTCCGAGAATGACAGGGGGCGAGGTTCGGGTACACGCCCACTCGGTTGTGGGCAATTATTGGGCTGGAAATTGGGCGCACTCGCAGGTGCAAGGGCTGTTTGGGTGGCGGCAACCAGTGTTTGGACAATCGCCGTCGCCGTCCCAACCGGGCCGATGATTTCGCCGGGGTTATTCGGGTTCGAAGTTCCCACTTGGGCAACCGCTTGACCAGTCGGCGATACCAACCAAACCGAAATTCGTCCGCCGGGTGTTGCGGTGCGGAAAACGACCGAAGTCTGGGTAGGGTCTGGTCGTTCGCCAATCCGGTCAAGGGTATCGCAAGCGGCAACGACCAGCGCAAGCATGAGTAACAGCAGGAGCATTAAAATACGGCGCTGCATAGGATGATTTTTACCGATTGGAGTCACGAGTTTCATATCCATAGGGGCAAGTATAGCGCAGGGCGACGGGGATATGCGAATGCCATTTACAGACCTTGAACCATTGCCAGAATCTGGTCGGCCTCTAGCGTAACGCCATAGAGGTTTCGTATCAATTCGGCTGTGCGCTCCGCCGATACCCCGCGCAATTGAGCGTGAGTTTATCGGATCGTATTGCTTGCCACACGACTCAATAAGGTCAATTTCCGCTTGCAGCCACAATTTTTCAGAATCCACGAGTGTGCCGTCCAGATCAAATAGGATGGCGGCAAATTTCAGCATTAGAGCGTGACCCCGCACAGGTGAACCTCAAGGCCCATCGCGGCAAACATGGCAGCTTTGGTGGCAAGGGCTTGGTCGGCGGTTGCGGCGGATGACCCATAGGCCACATTGAGATGGTTGGCTTTATGGCGAGCCATCATCTGGTCACGGGTAACACCATGTAAGACCGCGTGCATAATGGGCCATTGGGGGCTGGTTGCTTGCCAACGTCGTTCGGTTTCTGCGCGGGGAAGCTCCACCACCGTCGCCCGACCCAAATCGGCGTGCAGTTTGCCATCCATCACAAACACGCGACTCCACACAATCTCACCCGGTTTGCTGATGCCTTTAAGCGTCCCCCCACCCAAACGGAAATACATCGACGGCTGGCGCTCACTGGATGCCCCCGCATACCCCCCGATGAAATGCGAGGCAGGGGCAGCGCCGGAAATCAGAAACACCCAGACATACGCATTGCCATACTGCTCACCCCAACGCAGGTCATGCAGGGTCGTCGCCGGATCAAGGCCCATCGCTGTCCAAATACGATTGGTGACAAGGGCATCTAGTCCCGCGCCTTCATCCACCTCGTTAAAATGCGGTACGGCCCGCCCCGCGAATAGTTCCTGCCCTGATTCCTTGTGATAGACAGGCGGACGTTCAACATTGTTCAGCAATCCCTCCACCAAATCCGAGGCCGGGGTCATATCTTTTAACCCCTGCTGATATTGGATGCCAATCGCCGCACAGCCAAATTCATCCGCCAAGCGAACGGCAGCGATATACATTTTGCACTGTTGAAGAATTTGAGCGTTAGTGAGTTCGGTGGCCTCGTCGGTGCCGATTACAAAGGTCAGGCCGCGTGCATCCAACCAATTCCGCACCTGTTGGGCTTCGTCATCGGAAACACGCTGCATTGCAGCTACCAAGGCCGATTGACTGAGGCGCTCTTTATAAACCCCAGTGGGATTCAACAGTTCGTCATCAATGATGGCGTTGTACATGCCCATACAGCCTTCATCAAAGACCCCCAGAATGGCTTTTTCGTGCTGAATCTGTTGGGCGATTGCCTTGCCAAGTTCAGATTCGGCAGGTGGAATTTTCGCCAAATCAAGGTCATGCACGTGGCGGGTGTCATGGGTAATCTGTCCCTCGCGTATCCACTGACGAATGCCAGCGAGGAAAAATTCATCGGTAAAATCCACGCTCCAGATGCTGCTGTATTTCACACCCATCTTGGTTAGGCTACCATTCAGATTGAGCAGACCGACCAGACCGGGGAACTGCCCACTCCAATTGGCGACGGTCAAAATCGGCCCGCGATGCGAACGCAGCCCCGCCAAGACATGGTGGCTGTACTGCCAGACCGCCTCCGCCACAATCAATGGTGCATCGGGATGAATTTGCTTAAAGACATTCATGCCCATGCGCTGACTCGATATAAAGCCGTGTCGCTCAACCGGGTCGTAATCGTGTCCGCGCCGAACGGTCACACCCTCACGGGCAAAGGCAGCCGTCACCCGCTGTTCCATGTCGGCCTGTGCTGCCCAACAAACTTGATTAGCGGACAAGCGCAGATCGCCGCTGGCAATGAGGATGGCTTCATTTTTTCCAATAGGCTGAGGGGGGGTGATGTGTGGCAGTTGATAGGCGGTCATGGTCTCTGCTCCTAAACGGGATTATTTTTTCAAAAAAGACGATCAGATTTTGATTGGGCTTCGGTCAAGATTACCAAGATGGGCCGATTGGTGTCAATTGCCGCGATGATGACCTCATCAATGATTCTGCCAACATCATCCCATGGCGACAGGCGGGGCAGTTCGCGCAGGTAGTGGTCTACATTTGGCCCATGTAGCTGCACATAAATCGGCACATTGACCCGGCGGCAGGCCTCCGTAACGACCTGTTCCATTGACTGCCCATTCGCTGTCCAACGGGCCATAATCGCCGGGTTGGTGGCGATAGCGACGGGCATCGTTCAAGCTGTCGCCACCTCGACCTGATCTATCGAACCTTCAATCCATAATTCCATTCGTCACCTCTTGTTACAATTTCCATCTGCCCGCTATTAGCCCCGAATTGCATTGATACGGGCGAGGGTTTCACGGGTCAGTTTTTCAATCTCGTCAAACTTGCCCTGTTTAATCCAATCCGACCGAATCAATTGGCTACCCATGCCCACACACGCCACGCCCGCACTAAACCAGCTTTTTAGGTTGTCTTCTTCGGGCGTAACGCCACCCGTCGGCATAATCTTTGACCAAGGACGCGGTGCAAGAACAGCCTGTACAAATCCCGGCCCACCCACCGCCGACCCCGGAAAAGCCTTGACGATTTCCGCGCCCCATTCTTCAGCGGTCGCAATTTCATTGAGACTACCACAGCCGGGAATGTAAGCCAGTTTGCGCCGATTGCAGAAACGCGCAAGATCGGCATTAAACGTCGGCCCGACCACAAATTCCGCCCCGTGAGCCGCAAAAAGTGCCGCTGTTCCGGCATCTTCGACCGACCCCACACCGATAATCATTTCCGGTTGGTGGACGGTGCAGTGTTTGATGAGAGCGCTAAAGACCTCAATAGTGAAATCGCCCCGATTGGTGAATTCCAATACGCGGCTTCCGCCCTTCGAAAGCGCGGCGACGATCTGTTTCGCCACTTCGACATCGGCATGATAAAACAGGGGCACCATGCCATTGCTTATGAGAGTGTTATATACGGTCAGTCGGTCAAAACGAGCCATGTTATTCTCCGTTTATTGTGGACGCAGCGAGGATGCTGCCTCGTCCAATTTCTTGAATAATTCAGGGGTCAGTTCAATGTGAAATACTTCTGCGATGACCTGTGTCCAACCATGTAAAAAGTATACCCAGCCATCTTCGAGTGTCAGATTTTGGCTGGCGGCTTGTTTTTTTGCTTGGTGCAAAAAATCCAACGCACCACGATAATTTAACTCCCAGACCAATCCATTTTGCGGGAAGATGCCATTATCGGTAATCGGTGAGCCATGCCGATCTTTACCCAAACCCGTCGCATTAATCACCAGTGACCCCGGTGGAAGCTGGGCCATCAAAGTATCATTGTGGCTAGCCAATGGGCTTAGACTGTATTCAAACACCAGCGGGGTTGCAATCTTCTGATGGATCGCCTGCAATTCATGTAAGCGTTCTTGGGCAATATCCACCGCGATAAATTTGGTGGGTGGGGTGGTGGCTGAATTGGCGGCGTAGATACTGATCGCCACTGCCGCCCCACCTGCTCCCAGACACAATACCTGTCCGTTTGTTTGCCGCCAATGATCCGGTTTGACAAATGCCTCCCACGCCAGTCTGGATGAAATGGGGTCTTTGGCATGACCACAAAGTTTCCCGTTCTGTTTGGAAATGCACGAAATCTCACCACACAGCTCGGCATGGGGATCAAGATAATCAAACAGGTCACGGGTCGCCGCTAGGAGGTCAATCTTGTGAGTGGTCACCAGTGCCCCCATTGATAGAGGATCATCTTTGATATGCTGAACAATGGCGCGGTACACCTCCGCCGGGGCATGAAGTGGTGCATCGTATCCGGCAATTTCCGCACCCAGACCCAAAATCTCTGACCATCTGGGAAACACCTGCATAATCGAAGATTGGGTTGTGGTCACACCGACAAAATAGATGGTGGGGACACTGCGCTTTTGCAAAGAAGTTGATGTCATATATTGGCCTTTCGCCTAATGAGTTGCTGCGCGATATTTTGCCCGGTCAGTCGAGCACTATCCGCGTCGAGAATACCGAGTTGTCTAAGACGTGGGATAATCGTCTGCGTTAGCACCAGCCACCCCGGATTATGCCACAAAGCGACCAGCGCGAAATCAAGACATATGGCGACGCGGTGACTGAATCCGGCCTCGACCATCCCTTTCAAGAGACCCTAACACTTGTTCCTCATATTGAGGCCGCACAAATGTATCATAGCCTAATAGGGCGCCTGCCTGTGCCAACTCTTGATGTAACCCCAAGTCGGGCCGTTTATCCATGTGACATAGATAAAGCTGGCCGGGTGTAATTCGTAGCAATTCAAAGAACGGCAGCAGGGCCTCGACATTTTTCCCGCGCTCCGTATAGAATAGAATCGTCGCTCCGGTCTGACGGGTAGCTTCGGCAGCGGCTAATAAATCAAAAGTTCTGTCGCGCTATGGAATTGGCTTTGATCGCGTTGATCTTGAGGCCGCAACATGGCATGGCGTAATTGTTACCAATACCCCCGGCGCAAACAGTGTCGCGGTAGCTGAGTTAACCTTTGGCTTGATGCTGGCGTTAGCACGGCATATCCCGCGTCAAGATAGGGGTATTCGGCGTGAAGATTGGACACCTTTACCCGGTGTCGAGCTTTCCGGGCAAACATTAGGATTAGTCGGTTTGGGTCGGATTGGTCAAGCAGTGGCCCGTCGTGCCGCTGCTTTTGACATGCAAATTCTTTTCTACGATCCATGTCCCCCCGCACCACAAGTGGTTGCCAGACTGAACCTCCGTTTATGCGACCTAGATACCCTGCTTGTGAAGAGTGATTTTATCAGCCTGCATCTGCCCTTGTTAGATTCAACCCAAAACCTTATCTCTGCCCAAGCGCTCAACAAAATGAAACCATCAGCCTATTTGATTAACACGGCCAGAGGTGGAATTGTGGACGAGCAAGCCCTTTTTGAAGCACTCTATACAGGGCGATTAGCAGGAGCGGCTTTTGATGCTTTCGCCCACGAGCCATCGC